>NZ_JAYGHA010000012.1:0-6540 GCF_034931405.1 Anabaena sp. UHCC 0451
CTCTAAATGTGTTGGGTTGCGCGTTGCTTAACCCAACCTACATCTATAATTTTCTAAACTGTCACTCCTTCCAATTGTTCATCACTCAATTCATATAACTGACGCAATTTTTCCAACCTATTACCATCAGCATCCCACAAACCTCTACCGTGTGCTTCTAACATTCTGCTGACAATATTTCTAAAAGCTTCCGGGTTTGCTTGGCGTAATTTTTCCGCCATTTCTGCATCTAAAGCATAAGTATCCGCAGCTTGTTCATAAACCCAATGATCTCGAAAATCAGCAGTTCCACCCCATCCTATTAAAGCCGTCATCCGTTGGGAAATTTCAAAAGCACCACCAGAACCTTGACTAGCCATTGCATTAGCCCATTTAGGATTTAATAATTTAGTACGGTATTCCATTCTTAATAAATCATCTAAATTTCTAGGGGTGGTATCCTTAGAAAAACTTTCCACAAAACTAGCTGTAACTTTCTTCCCGCTTTGCTGTTCGGCGGCTTTTTTCAAACCTCCGGTATTGGCGTAATATTCTTGAATATCAGTTAAACCATATTCAACAGAATCTATTTCTTGAATAATGCGATCGCTCGTTTTTAATAAACTCTGTAAAACTTCCGGTCTAGCTTGTCCTTTATCATTTCTACCATAACTAAACACATTGCGACTTTCCCAGGTTTTACCCAACTCATCGCCATTTTCCCAGTTACCATCAACCACCCGATCATTAACCAAAGAACCAAAATCACCAGAAGGATTAGAAAATAATCTCGCCGAAGAATTTTCCACCCCTTGCGCTTTCAAAGCTAAAGCGTGTTTTCTAATAAAATTCATTTCCTCCGGTTCATCAATTTCCGCAGCACGTTGAAATAAATCATCCAATAATTCAATAATATTCACAAAACTATCACGAAAAATACCAGATAGATTTCCTAACACATCAATTCTGGGATGTCCCACTTCAGAAAGAGGTTTTAAATCATATCTAACAATGCGTCCCGTTCCCTCCTTCACAGGTTCAGCACCAACCAATTCTAACAGAATACCAAGAGATTCACCCTTAGTTTTAATAGCATCCAAACCCCATAACAAAACCGCCACAGTTTCAGGATATTTCTTATTTTCCTCTAAAGATTGAGAAATAATTTTCTTAGCAATTTCCTTACCCCTTTCAAAAGCAGCAGGAGAAGGCATTCTATAAGGATCTAAAGCATGAATATTCCTGCCCGTAGGTAACACCCCAGCACCATCCCTCAACAAATCTCCACCAGGTGCAGGAGGAATAAACTCACCATTTAAACCTCGTAAAAGATTAGTTAACTCATCAGTAGACTGATTCAATAACCCTGTAATTAATTCCTCCTCCTCTCTGCGTTCTCTGCGCCTCTGCGGTTCGTTTTCTTCCCCAAAATAAGCATCCAAATAACCAGTTAACTCCTCCTGATTTGGTGCTTCACCCAAAGTATGTAACCCAGAAGAAAACAGACGATTTTCTAGAACTTGTAAATACTCATACAACTTCACCAAATAATGGTCAAAAGCATGACTACTAAACATTCTGATATTTTCCGGTGTAAAAGGAATTCCCAACCTTTTCGCATCATCAAAAGGACAATCAACATCCAAACCAGTATCAACAATTTTCTTACAAATCCCTTCCTTTAACAGATAATTCTTTTCCGGGTCTTCCCGATATTCAGCAATCAAATCCCGTAAATTCACCAACTCCTTATATAAACCAGCGCGTCCATAGGGCGGCACATTGTGAGAAATTAACACCCCATAACCGCGACGTTTTGCTAAAATTGATTCTGAAGGATTATTAGCAGCATAGATATATAAATTCGGCATATTTCCTAATAGAATATCCGACCAAGAATAACCAGTATTGCCTAAAGGAGAACCGGGCAACCATTCTACAGTTCCGTGCATTCCAAAATGAACAATTGCATCAGCTTGAAAATCATTTTGCAACCATTTATAAAAAGCTGCATATTGGGGATGTGGAGTTAAATCTCTCTCAAACATTAACCGCATCGGGTCGCCTTGAATTCCTAAAGGTGGCTGCACACCAATCCAAATATTTCCTAAATTTATCCCACCAATATGTAACTCATCACCGTAGGTTTTTATTCCCGTACCTGTTAAAGATTTCCATTGTTTTTCAATGCGAGAAGTGCGGAGATATCCTAACCATTTTTCTAATTTTCTAGCATTAACGGTATTAGCATCTGTGGGGAAAGGTTTATTTTTTTCCCAGGTTTCCATTTCTTCATCTACTGCTTTAACTTGACGAATTAAATCTTCTCCATCTTCAGGAATTTCGCCAACTGTATAACCTTGTGCTTTGAGTGCATGAAGTAATTTAATTAAACTGCGAGGAACATTTAATAATGCAGCAGTTCCTACAGCACCATAACCAGGAGGAAAGCCATATAAAATAATGGCAATTTTTCTTTGTGCTGCTTGTTTTTGGCGTAAGGAAACCCAGTTTTTAACCCTATTAATTAAACGCTGTACTCGTTCAGGAACTAAATAAATATTTTCTCCTACTAAACCACCTAAAGGAATGGTATCAATTGCCCCATCTAATTCAGGAAGTGCATATAAAACAACACTTTGTAAACCGCCTATACCTTGTCTTGTCCATGAATAAATATCTTGAATTAATAAAGGTGCAGCAACAATATAAGGGATATTTTTTGCGGTGAGAATGCGTTTTGCCACTTCAATTTGTCGTCCCGCTTCCATTGAACCAGCCGGTCCACCAACTAGGGGAAAACCGATAGTAGAAATTATCGCGTCAACTTTAACTGCTTCTGTTGAAAGGGAAAGAGTTTCAATATTTCCTTGTTGTCTTTGCTGGGTTTCATAGTCCGTTGTCATCCAGTCACGCACAGCAACATGACCTTCTACACCGTTGATAAAAATTGGTAAGGGTATTAAACCTGATTCTTCAAATTTTCTAATTAATTGGGGTATATAATTCTGTTTAGTAATAACGTGCTTTCTATAAAGTAAAATTCCGATAACTGGTAAATTCTTTCTTCTCTGTTCCCTGTTCCCTGTTCCCTGTTCCCTTCTCTCATACCACTCTAGATAGTCTTTTGGTGATGTAAAAAACCCTTGATAATCTGGGTGTAATAAACCCATGTTGGGGGTTTCAATGGGTGCGGGGATGTCACCGACTTTTAAATCTAAGTATTTTTCCGCAAGTGTCCAGAATAAAGCGGCAACATTTTCTGTTCCTCCTGCGTTCCAGTAACCGTAGATAATTAACCAGTTGCGAAGGTCTTGGACTTTTTGGACTGGGACGAATTTTAATAACTTGGGTCCGATTTTTAAGAAACTGATATAACCTGCGAGTTTATCTTCTTCCTTACCGTTGCTGAATTTGTCAAGGATGAATTTAATGGGTTTTGGCATTCCTTTCGGTTTATCCCCGATAGAAAACGCTCCTATCTTTGTTAAACTCATTAATTCCAGTGCTGACTCGAAAATAAGCCGGATAGGAATGTTAGCGATATGTTCCCGCAACCACAAAACCTGGTCATAATCAAAAATTAAACTGCCAAAAAATACATCAGCACCTTGGAGTGCGGCTTGTACTTCATAGGGGTTGGTGGTAATATTGAGATCGCTAAACACCCGAATATCCAACCCATCACAGCGAGAACTAGCCAAAAAAGCAGCTTTTCGGTACAAGTCAGCGTTGAACGATTCAAATCCAGCAATTAAGACAATACGTTTCATGCTAGTCAGTTATGATATCTTTATTTACTTTGATCTTAAACATTGTTGCGGACTAATGGGGGAATATCTACCTAGAGAGTAAAATACTGAATTTGCCTTTTTTCCCTAGCAATTGGAAATATACCAGTTATATTGTGATTACATAAAATATCTAGTTGCTGCCAATTTTGAGCAATTATGATCTGTGATATCATAATTTTGGGTTTTTATCACGTGAAAAAATCCCAGAAAAGTCGATTTTCTTAATTACATCTTTTCTTTTGAAAGTAGGTTGAGGATACACCATGAAATTTGGAATTGATATGGGACATAATTGTCCTCCAGATACTGGAGCTAAAGGCATTAAATTTGAAGATAATTTAACTATGGATGTGGGCAATAAAGTTATATCTAAGTTAAGAAGTCTGGGACATGAAGCAATATCTTGTACACCCAGTAGTGCTAGATCCGTAAGTCAATCTCTCGGTAGACGTTGTGATACTGCAAATAGAAACAGAGTTGATGTTTTTGTTTCTATTCATTTTAATGCCTTCAATGGAAAAGCAAATGGATCAGAAATATTTGCTATGAGTGATGCAGGTAGGAAAATTGCCCAACCTGTATTAAATGAAATTATTAAGTTAGGATTTTTTAATCGCGGTGTCAAGAACGGTTCTCACTTGTACGTAGTGAGGAATACAAATATGCCTGGAATTCTTGTAGAATGTTGCTTTATTGATTCAGCCAAAGATATGCAACTCTATGATGGGGAAGCAATGGCTAATGCTATTGTTAAAGGCTTAACGGGTAAAGTAACAGCAACATCTGCCCCTGTGAACACCGTCCGAGATGAGGAACAGAATACAGATACTACTATTCTCCGACTGCAAAAAGCTTTGAATCAACTGCAAATAACTGATAGAAATAATAGGCGTTTGGTTGAAGATAACTTTACAGGACCAGCCACAACTTCTGCTGTAGAAAAGTTTCAAAGAATTGTCGGAATTATTCCCACAGGAATGGCAACTAGCACAACATGGAATGCTATTAATCAGATACTATCAAAAAGATTAGTGCAAGGAAATCAAACCACTGGGGCGATAATGAGATACATACAATATCGTGTAGGTGCTACTCCAGATGGTATTTATGGACCCCAGACAGAAGGGGCAATTAAGAGATTTCAACAGCAAAATGGTTTAACTGCTGATGGAATTGTTGGTCCAGCGAGTTGGCAGAAATTAATAGGTTAGTCAAAGATAAAGAGTCAGGACTTACGCAACTGGCACATTGGTAGGGGTAAAGCATGAGCTAAACCCCTACACATTCAGGTTTTTAGTAATCGCATCTTGCAAATTCGCACCCATGAGGTTAGCGTCTTGAAGATTTGCACCTCTAAGATTTGCACCTCTGAGATTTGCACCTGCTAAATTTGCACCTCTTAAATTAGTCCAACTTAAATCAGCATTCGTCAAATTAGCCTCACTCAAGTTAGCTTTAAATAAGTATGAACTTCCTAAATGTACTCTAGTTAAATTTGCTTTATAAAAATTAGCTTTGTAAAGATAAGCTTGCATTAATTCTGCTTCATACAAATTTGCTTCACTCAGGTCAGCGGTAATTAAATTAGCACCAATCAAATTAGCAAAACCAAGATTACTGCGGATGAGTTTCGTTGCTGCTAAATCTGCATCTTTTAAGTTGGCGTTACTAAAATCAGTCCCAATTAAATTAGCTTCTGTAATTACTGCATTGCTGAGATTAGCTGCATTCAAATTAGCACCGATTAAATTTATTTGATTCAAATTTGCTTTTTCCAGAATCGCACCACTCAAATTAGCAATAGTCAAGTTAGCCTCACTCAAATTAGCTTCTATCAACTTAGCTTGAGCAAGATTAGCATTAGTTAAATTTGCACCACTCAAATTTGTTCGCACCAGTAAAGCGTGACTTAAATTTACCTTGGTTAAATTCACACATTGAAGATTTGCACCCCGGAGGTTTTCCCCTTCTAGGTTAGCGTTGCTAAGGTCTAATTCAATTTGAGAGTTTTTCTTTCTCCACTCTATCCAGGTGACAGCACCTGCTTTTAGTAAGGTTAGATGTTGTTGATTTACCATTTTTGCTCCTTTATTCTTGACGCTGACTTTGGGGAACTCTACCAGGTACATTTTCAATCGCTGCTAACGCTCCCGCTGCACCGGCTAAAATATCCCGTTCTTCTCCCCCTAAATAAAGTCGGCCAAAACTTCCTACCGCTTGCACCTCTAAAATGTTAATTTGCGCTGCTTTCTCGGCTTCGTTGGCTGCTAGTGCCGCATAAGCAGCAGGTTCAACTTCTAATACATATAAAGTTTGTCCTGCGAGTAGTAGCTGTCCCCTGCGGGTGCGGTTGATGAGTTGGGTTTGGTAAGCGTCAATATTGCGAATAATTTGGCTAGAAACTACACGGGGTTTGAGACAGTCTTCTTTTTTTACTCCCAACAAGGCTAAAATGGCTTGGCCTGCGGCTCGTGTTTCTCCTTGAGAGCCTGAATGTACTTCTAATAGTCCATACAGCCTTTCTACTACCTGTACTCCCGGACGGACGGAAGCAGATTTGAGGGCTACGTCTGTAATTTTATTGATTTCGATACCGGGTGAGATTTCAATCCACAGGGATGTATCCCCCGGTAATGGTAAGAAACCTTGGGCTACTGTTCCCATGTATGCGGCGTGTTGCGGTTGCAGGTTGTCTAGAAATACGAAACTGCGTAATTCTATGCCCAAAGTTTTGATCTCCAGTTATAAGTATGCAATATATAGGGAT
>NZ_JAYGHA010000012.1:6629-32100 GCF_034931405.1 Anabaena sp. UHCC 0451
GATTTTTTCAAAATTCAAATATGAGTCCTATATGAGTTTACCGATAAAGGTGGCATCTTTACAAATATTCTGAATCAGGATTTCCAGGATTTAAGGATGAACAGGATGAAGATGAGGACTTTATCACCCACGGATTTAGATACCCAACTTCTTGAAGAAGTCGGGGGTCTGGTTGTTTAAAATGGCGTTTTCGTTTGTAAATGCAGTATTTCCCCTAAATGGGGATGTTGAAAAATGATTTCTCTAGCGTGTAGATGTAATCGGCTCATATTAGCATTGCAACCATACAAGCGATCGCCTAAAATTGTAACTCCCAATCCTCTGGAATCAGCGGCATGAACCCGTAACTGGTGGGTTCTTCCTGTGAGGGGGATAAATTCTACACGGGTATGGTTTCCTTGTTTTCCTATGACCCGAAATTGTGTCAAGCTGGGTTTACCTCGTTCTAAATCAACGGTTTGATAGGGGCGATTTTCAGGATTTCCCCACAATGGTAAATCAATTATACCTTGATTGATAGTCAAAGAACCTGCAAGAATAGCTTCATAAATTTTATGAATTTGTCGGTTTGTAAATTGTTGATTTAGCTGTGAATAAGTGGTGCGATCGCGTGATAATAATAGAATACCAGAAGTTTGTTGATCTAAACGATGCACTGTCATTAATTCCAGATTATAAAAATTCTGTAAACGACTGAAAACGCTATCTTGATTATGATGATAACGTCCCGGTACAGATAGTAATCCTGGCGGTTTATTCACAACAATCAACCATTGGTCTTCATAGATTATTTCTAGTTCTTGCTCCTTAGCAATTTTAGGTTTTAATCCTGATAGCAAAAACCCCATCAAAGGTTGACATCTTTCTACACAAGCACCATAAAATTGTCCCTGAATTTTATCCTGTACTGAAGATTCACCCCACCAAAATTCTGCCATTGCGAGAGGTTTTAACTGATGGGTTGCTGCATAATGTAACAATTTAGGAGCGCAACATTCTCCTGTACCTGTGGGTGTTCCTCCTGGTAGTAATTGTTGTAAAGATAGAGATTGTCCATAAAAATTAGTCAAACTATACGCAGCGTGCATTTGGGTTTGCAATTGTCTTGATAGTTTTTTGCGCTGTTGTTTTAGTTCTCTAATTCTATCATCTGCATTTGTTATTAACTCTTGTAATGGCTGCAAAATTTCATTTTGACGACGTTTGAGGTATTTTCTCTCAATTCCCTGTTGACGACTTTCGGCTTCTAATTCTGTGATGGCAATTTCTAGGGTTTTTCCGGTGAGGGTTTGCTGGTATTCTTGGCGTTTTGCTTGTCGTTGTTCTTTACTATGATGATGTTTTAAGTTGATTAATTCTAACTGCTGTTTAAATTCAAGAGCTAATGTTTCATATTGTTGTCTTTCGGGAATTTGTTTGAGATTTATTATTTCTTGTTTGATTTTTTCCAACTCAGTTAAAGTCTGTGTTTCTGCTAAAGCAATTTCTTCGCGTCCGGGAATTGGTAAAACCCATCCTCCAACCACACTATAACCATTTAAAAGACCAGAAAATGCTTTAATAACTCTTTGTTCACCGTTGGGTAATTCAACTAATAAAACACCATACATTTTACCTTCTTGGTTATAAATTTGATTTTGCTTCAATTGCTGCATTAAGCCTTGAGCAATTGCTTCTACTAAAGCTGTTCTGGGTAGTTTCAACAATTCACCAGTTTGGGGACATTTACCCTCATAGTAATAATGGGGATTTGTGGGGATAATTTCCGTATTAGGATGAATAAAATCTGATAACGAGTGTAGAATTACCATAACATTTATGAAACAGTATTAAGATTTTCCTGAGATTTTAAAAATTTTAATTCTTCCATCATATTTAACCGAGCTAATTTTTCAGATGACTCCAACATCAAAGATGTAAAGTAGATAGATGGACGCTGCAAAAATCGCTCTAATACTTTTCCTCTACCTGTAATATATTCTGTTTCTGAAACCCAAGCATATTCCTGACGAATAGCTTGAGTATATTCTTGATACTGAACTGAATCAGCAGATAAAATTGCTAAATCTGCATCTAGTAATACTTGTCCATCTATATTATCGGCTTGATGAGTTTTTGTACATAAAATTAGATTTTTTATTTTAGTAATATTTTCCGATGAAATTGCTAAATCTTTCAACATATCAGCCGCAAATTCAGCACTTTTTTCTTCATTATCTTGAGCATGAGTGTTATATACTACATCATGAAACCAGGCTGCAAGTTGTACAGATGGCAAATCTTCGACATAGTTTTTCAAAATATCAATTGTGCTAAGAATTGAGTGAATATGTTGTAGTGTGTGATAATAGCGTTTGGGGCTAGAATAAGCTGTAACAAGGCAACAAAATGCTTTATGAGCGGTTATTGATTCAACACTAAAGCACTGATTTGTATGCAGCCAATCAGATAATAAAATATCACTGAGGTTTGTTTTCAACATTATAAATTAAAACTCTATAAACTATATAAATAATAACTAATCTTGTTGCTTAATCGGAAGTTTAATAATAAATTCTGTTCCCTTCCCAGGTGTTGTAATGCACTGCAAATTACCTTTATGCTTGGCAGTAATAACCTGGTAGCTAATTGATAAGCCTAAACCAGTTCCTTTACCAATAGGTTTTGTGGTGAAAAAAGGATCAAATATGCGATTGCGACTATCTTCTGGTATTCCCATACCATTATCTGCAATGTGAATAACAATACACTGATTTTTCAGGACTTTTGTTTGAATTAAAATTTCCTTATTACTATTAGTTAATTCTGGGTAATTATCATTTTTTTTATTTTCTTCTAGAGCATCAATAGCGTTACTAATAATATTCATGAATACCTGATTTAGCTGCCCAGGATAACATTCTATTAAGGGTAAATCGCCATAATCTTTGATGACTTCAATTTCAGCTTCGTGCGGTTTTCCTTTAATTCTGTATTGGAGAATTAAAAGTGTATTATCAATTCCTTCATGGATATTTACTTCTTTCATCTCCGCTTCATCTAGTCGAGAGAAATTTCTTAAAGATAAGACAATTTCACGAATTCTTTTAGTTCCTACTTCCAAGGAAGATATTATTTTAGTAGTATCCTCAAGAATGAACGCTAAATCTATATCTTCTATGTAGTATTGAATTTCATCAATCGGCTGGGGATAGTAGGTTTGATACAAGTTTATTAATTCTAGCAAATGCTGAAAATATTCATTGAGTGGTGTAATGTTACCATGAATAAAGTTAACAGGATTATTGATTTCATGAGCTACACCAGCCACTAGCTGTCCCAAACTTGACATTTTCTCATTTTGAATTAATTGGGTTTGAGTTTCCTGAAGCTCTTGCAGTGTTTGTTCTAGTTCTTGAGCTTTCTGTGTTAATTGAATTTGAGATTGTTTAAGATTTATTTCTGCTTGTCTTCTATCAATTATCTCCTTTTGTAAATCTTGATTGAGTTCAAAAAGTTGAGATGTTCTTTCAGAAACTCTAGATTCCAAAGAATCATAAAAATTACTCAATTTTTCGGTCATTAGATTAAATTCATTAGCAAGCTGTTCAATTTCATCATTAGTTTTAATATCTAAATAGTAACTTAAATTTCCTCTAGCAATTTTGGCTACTCCCATTTGCAGTGTATGTAGTGAGTGAATAACTGGAATTATAATAATAATCAATTGAAACAAAAATATTAAAAATATTCCCATAATGCCTAAAAACATAAAATTGGTATTCATGTATCTGATTCTTGTCACCTTTGCATTTGCAGAATAATTCTGTTTTTGGGCTTTTTGAGAAATTGCAGATAGATAAAATTTAATATCTTTGACATAGGAGTTAATTGCTTTTAAATCCTGCTGTGATGTTGTTACAGTAGTGATATTTTTATCTAAAATATTTGCTAACCTGGTCAAAGAAGCATAACGACTACGTACAACCGATAATTCTGGTGTTATATCCATCAAAGGTTCTAACTTAGCCAAGTCAATGATAAAATTAGACCTGATTTTTTGATATTCCCCCATATTTATAATATTGCCATCTAAGACTACAACATCTTTGATAATTAAAGCTTGATCTTGCAAAGATTTTTCTAGATTATGTGACTTCAACACAGGACTTACGCAACTGATATATTGGTAGGGTGCGTCAGACTGCATAAATTTTGCAAATAAACGTATTTTTGATATCTGACGCACCCTACACCTACACCAGATTTTTGGTGTGACACTTACGTAAGTCCTACAACATATAGACTTACAATTCCCTATTGTCTGAGTAAATAAACAGTATCCGGGAAAATTATGTGCGATATACACTTTTTATTTAAACTAAAATTGCGCTCTAGTAAAGCTGTAATTAGCTCATATTTTTTAATATCTAGTACCAGTTCGCTTTCGTGTCTGATTTGACTTTAATCAAAGTCTGTTTATCCCCCGCTTTAATCTGATTATGTCGCAAATTGAGTTTCCCGAAAATTTGATAGATAAATCCTGAGCTTGCATCCTCAATTTCTTGAAGAAGCTGGGTATCTGGGCATAATTGCTGTATACTGGCTTGGTGTAGGTGAAATTTAGGCTAATATATTATGAATAACGACTTACTGGCATTTTTTGCAGGTGTAACGTTACTTATTGTCTATCTCATCTTCTCTGCGTTAACCGAAATGGGTACTAAACTACCAGGGAAGAAATGAGTTATGATTGTTTCAAATTTCTCAACTTATAAACTGGCACAAAAGAGTTATAACTAATTCAAGTATAGTAAGCCAGGTCTAAGAACACACTGATTTTCCATATACCGAGTATGCTGATGAAAATTTTTTAGTCACCACTGTACCTTTATTAAGCTAGATTCCAAGACACGATAATATATTTATTTGATTGTTATTTGATTATATTTATGGCAAAAAAAATCTTATGTAGAAATATCTTAAACATGGCATTTTTGGTAATTAGTATGGGATTTTTTGGATGCAAAAATCCCGATACAAATACTACATATATTCAATATAATCAGACTCGGAGGATTAACAGAAATCTCCCCCAAGTTGTAGTAACTACTAGTGTTTTGTGTGATTTAACTAAACAAGTTGCTGGAGAAACTATCAATCTTACTTGCTTAGTTCCTCCCGGTTTAAATCCGCGCATCTATCAACCAACACCGGAGGATATCCAAGCAATTCAACAAGCGCATCTTATTTTATATCATGGTTATAATTTTGAACCAAGTCTCATCAACGTTATTCAAACAACTCAAAGCAATGCGCCCAAAATAGCTGTTGGTCAACGTGCTGTACCTGAACCAGAAAGATTAGTAAAAAATGGAAAAAGTTTCACTGAACCACATATTTGGCACAATGTTAAAAACGCTATTAAAATCGTGGAAGTAATTAATAGCAGTTTAGATAAATTATCGCCCAAAAATAAAGAAAAATATCAAAATAAAACTAGTGAATTAACTAAGGAATTAAACGCATTACATAACTGGATTAAGTCTACACTTGCTACTATTCCTAATAAAAATCGCAAATTACTAACAACCCATGAAGCAATGATTTATTATGTCAAAGCTTATGGTTTTCCCTACAAAGGTAGTTTACCAGATATTAGGGATGAAGATAATTTGACAGACACAAGAGTGAAAAATTTGGCTCAATATATAGAAAAAGCTAAAGTACCAACACTTTTTGCAGATACAACGATTAATCCCCTGTTACTTGAGCCTATTACCAAACAAGCAAATGTGAAACTTTTTTCTAGACAACTTTATATTGATGGACTTGGTGAATTGAATAGTGATGGAGAAACTTATCAAAAAATGATGGATGCTAATACACGCAGTATTGTTGAAGGTTTAGGAGGAACTTATTTAAAGTTTATACCGAATGTTGGTAAGTAATTTTCACAAGGTTTTTCTCCTCAGTGATTGAGTAGTTGAGTAGAAATTTAAAATTTACTAACAATCATAGAGAATAAAATCACCAACCAGGGTATTGTTAAATCAGGAATTAACCCAGCATAATTTCTTAAAAAAGGTATTCCCATCGCTAAAATAAACCTCAGAGAACGCAAAGAAACAGGACGATTACCATTTTGATCAACAAATCCATATCTCTTAGCAACTTCAGCTACAACTTGGATTTTACCTGTGTATTTGATAATATTAGCATCAGATGCTAATGCAGCGATCGCTCTCCCCGTAAACAACGGTGTTTCCCAATTATAACCATCACCAAATGATGGAGAATTACCATTTTCTAAACTCTGTTCCTGTGCGAAACTTGTAATCTGTTCCGTACCCACAATACCCGGATAAATAGCCAAAGAAGTGACATTATACTCTTTTAATTCCTTAGCCATATCTGCGGCTAATCTATCACAAGCACTTTTTCCCACACCATAAGGTACACTAAAAATATAAGACATTCCGCCCCAAGAAGAAATAGTGAAAATAATCCCTTCATGGCGTTTTGTCATCATCCTGACGGCATAAATACTAGCAACATAATGACTCCGCAAACCCACATTATTAGCAGCATCCCAAAAACTCGGTTCAGACTCCCAAAAAGGCTTACCATAAGCTTCTCTTAAAGCTTGTACTCCTGCATAAACATTATTAACTAAAATATCCAATTGGCCATTTTGTTCTCTTTCAATGCGTTCAAAAAGTTGACGAATTTGTTCATCATCACTATGATCAACTTGAATAGGAATACAAACCCCTCCCGCTTCTATAACTGCGGTTTCAGTTTCCTGTAAACTACCACCAAGGCTATTATTATGATTAGGTTCAAGAGTACGTCCTGTAATATACACAGTAGCACCTGCTTCACCTAAACCAACAGCAATTCCTTTACCAATACCTCTGGTAGCACCTGTTACTAATGCGATTTTACCTACAAGATTTTTACTCATTTTTTTGTGATAAAATTTATATTTTCAGTATATAATTATTATATTAATTTTCCTGAATTTGTCAATTACATAACATTCTTAGTTGTCGATAAGGAGTGATAGGTGTCCAGACATTTTAGCTTTAATAATTAATAAATCTAATAAAAATACTTTTTAAACACCATCTTATGATTTATAAAATCACCGATATCCAAAAACTCCTTAAAAATACAATTCTGGACGAAGCACAAATCATTGAAATTAGCATACCGGCAAGTGAAGAAACAGCTTTAGTAATGCAGATTAATGTTGACAACAAGATTCAAGCATGGGAAATTATGAGATATCTTTTACCTCAAACTCAACTTTATCCGGTGATAGTTGCTTGTTGGTCAAATAAAAGCGATAGTTGGGCAGATGATATCATTAAAGAGGATTTATTTTGTCGTTTTGAATATGAATATGAACCGTCTTACCCTCAATATAAAAATACTGGCATTCAAGAATTAATTGAAGAAGTTAATAAGGTTGATATTACGCAATTTTTAACTGAAAAAATAGAGATATCAAAGGAAAAGTTTAACCAATATTTAGCATTATTGGAGCAGCAAAATCAAGAAAAATTATTGATTGATTTGAGCTATTTAGAATGGTATGAACCCATCAATCAAACTTTAGCATTAGTATTATTACCAATTCAAAATAGTTGGGAAATACTGGCTTATCTGCATTGGTATGGGGCTAGTTATATAGGTAGTGATAAAGTAATGGCTATGTTAAAATATTGGCATGAACAATATCACATAGATTTAGTAAGTCATTATGGAACTATGTTACAAATAACAGTGAAAAATAAACCAAAAACTTTAAAACAAGCTTTACAATTAGCAATTGAACAAGAAATTATTGCCCCTTGTACAACTATTTTACCAGGTATTTCTCTTGTAGATCATGCTTGTGCTTTATTCAAAACTGATCATTGGTTTCTGCATGAACGTCCTTAAGATTAAAATGATGGTGCATTACTCAATAGACTTTAATATTTCCAACTCTTCTCTCACAGATAATGTTTTATAACCTAAACTAAAAGCTTTTGAACTATCTAAAGAAATATCTTTTGGCCTTGGTGCTGCCATTTTTACATCTGCTTGCAGACAGGATTTGATTTTATCACTAGGAAGTTTTAATACTTCTACTAATATTTTACCAAAATCATAACGAGAAATCCTTTCTTTCCCACCTAAATGAATGATACCGTTAACTTTTTCTAAGGCTAATAATAGCCCTTTTGCGGCTGTATTTGCACTAACTGGAGTGCGAAATTCATCTATAAATAAATTCAGTTCTTTCCCCTCTTTCAATGTTTGGATAAATTGCTGAATAAAGCTTTTAGCTGTGGGTGTTTCTCTCCCAAACATTAATGGCATTCGACAAATTGCTGCCGGGGGATATAATTTTAATATACCTGTTTCTGCTTGGACTTTTTGCTCACCGTAAATATTCACAGGGGAAACTTCATCTGTTTCTTGATATAGTGGTTTTAAACCATCAAAAACCAAGTCAGTAGAGGTAAAAGCGAAGGGTAAAGAATTATCTGCACAAAGTCCGGCAATGTGACAAGATGCGGTAACATTTATGGTGTAAGATTCCTGGGGATGAAGTTGACAGTAATTCGGTTGAGATTGTGCTGCGGTGTGAATTACTGCATCCGGTTTGATTTCATTGAATATAGCCTTTAATTCCTGAAAGTTTGTTAAATCAACTTTCGAGATTTTCACATCTGATATTTCTAGAAAATGGGTATGATATGTACCGTAAACTTCCCATTTTTCTTGTTTTGCTGTTTGGCAAAGATGCCAACCTAAAAAGCCGCTTACACCTGTAATTAGGAGTTTCTTCATATCTCCTACATCAAATCAATTAAGTTTTTATCACCCTGGTAATACAGGTTGTGTTTATATAGATGCACTGAAGACAAAAGCATATTTATTGTAATAGTTGCTGAAACTGCTTTTGATCACGAATTTTATCAAAATCCGCATCAATTTTGGCTAATGGCTTATATTTATCAGGGAAAATTTTCATGGCTTTTTCTAGGTTCTCAATTGCTAGTTCTGGCTGGTTTTGTAAGGCATAATTACAGGCTTTGTTGTAATATACTTGATGGGAATTTGGCTGAATAGTCATTGCTTGGTTGTAAGATGCCAAAGCTTCTTTGTACTTTTGTAATTTTGTCAGCGCAATTCCTCGATTTATCAAGTATTCAGGTTTTTTGGTTTCAATAGCTATAGCTTCATCGTAGGATTTTACAGCTTCATCGTAACGCCGTAAAGCTGTTAAGGCATTGCCTCGATTATACCAAGCTTCATTTTTATTTGGGCGAATTGCGATCGCTTGATCATAGGATGATACAGCTTCTTCATATTTATGTAAAGCTATTAAAGCATTTCCCCGGTTAACCCATGTTTCTACACTGTCTTTTTTGATAGCGATGGCTTGATTATAAAATGTCAGAGCATCTTTATAGCGATTGCTATCTAAAAAACTGTTGCCTTTATTTAGTAATTTCTCTGCTTTTTGACTATCTTGTACTTCTGCTATCAGTTGTGCAACATTATTTTCTTGTACAACTTGCTTAGTATATTGTGTGGATGATATTGCCAAATCACCACAGCCAACTGTCAAAAAACTCATAAATCCACAGGCAATAAAGCATCGCTGAATAACCATTCTGCACCTACACAATTCACAATATGATGTTATAACTTTTGGATGATTGAACATTGTATCCAAGTCAACGAAACTATTATCAATTATCTTGTTTTTTATTCTCCCAAAAATGAAGATTTCGATAAAATTTGGTTAAAGTATAGTGACTATATCATGTTCAGGTGAACTTAATCAATTACTAATTAACACAATCTATTTTTAAATATCTTCTTATTTCATCTGTAATCTTGACTATCACTGTATTTTCACCCTTCTGTGAGATTGAGAATAATCAGGAATTTTAAATTTATTGCAAATACTTAATTAAATTTGTTATCAATTATTACTGTCTTCTGCCTTTAGTCAACGGTGATTATACAGCAGATTGTCAATAATTTAAGTCCAGAATTGAAACAAGAAGGCAAATATCAAGCAATCATCCAAACTGGGTTTTGAACCTTGAAGTTGTAAGCTATATGGGGAACGGAACGTGAGAACATATAAACAACCACAATCAACAAAGTCTCAAAAACATGGAAGAACAGCGTAAATCAACGGTTATAATTACAGGTACATCCTCTGGTGTCGGTTTGTACGCTGCCAAAGCTTTAGCCGCAACTGGTCAATGGCACGTGATCATGGCTTGTAGAAATTTGCAGAAAACCGAAGAAGCAGCCCAATCAGTAGGAATTGCAAAAGATAGCTATACAATCATACATCTAGACTTAGCATCTTTAAACAGTGTACGTCAATTTGTGACTGATTTTAGAAATACTGGCAGGTCATTGGATGCGTTGGTTTGCAATGCTGCCATTTATATGCCTTTAATCAAAGAACCTTTGTATAGTCCAGACGGATATGAGTTGAGTGTGGCCACAAATCACCTGGGACATTTTCTGCTGTGTAACTTAATCTTAGAGGATTTGCAAAAATCTGCGGCTGCTGAACCCAGACTGGTAATTCTGGGAACTGTAACACACAACCCCAACGAATTGGGAGGAAAAATTCCTCCCCGTCCAGATTTAGGAGAACTAAAAGGTTTTGAAGCAGGATTCAAAGCACCTTGTACCATGATTGATGGTAAGAAATTTGAACCTGTGAAAGCCTATAAAGATAGCAAAGTTTGTAATGTGTTGACAATGAGAGAACTGCATCGACGCTATCATGAGTCAACTGGTATCACCTTTAGTTCCCTCTATCCCGGATGTGTGGCTACAACTCCCCTATTCCGTAACCATTATCCATTGTTCCAGAAACTCTTCCCCCTCTTCCAGAAGTACATTACCGGTGGGTTTGTTTCTGAAGAACTAGCTGGTCAAAGAGTAGCAGCAGTAGTTGCCGATCCTGAATATAATCAATCTGGGATGTATTGGAGTTGGGGAAATAGACAGAAAAAAGAAGGGAAGTCCTTTGTGCAGCAAGTTTCTAACGAAGCCAGCGATGATGATAAAGCTGAAAAAATGTGGGAATTAAGCGCCAAGTTGGTGGGATTAGACTAAAAGATTCGTAAGTATTCAGCTAGAGCAATCGTTCATATCCAGATCCCCGACTTCACCAGATCAATTTATCATTTATGAACACAATAAACAAAAGAAGTCGGGGATCTTATGACATCAAAGATTCCAAATGAAAACTTGACTCTGCAAATGAGTCAAGGAATTATTATGATTTATGAATTTAATATTTTTTAATGGGAGTGGGGGGACTTGAACCCCCACGACCGTTTAAGGTCAACGGATTTTCATTCTCTCGCAGCTTTCGCTACTGCCTTTTTGTTTGCACAAAATTAGGTTTTGAGAATTGGACTCTCCCTTTACCCTCGTCTTTACGTTAGGGTAGCTCCCGTCGAGTCTCTGCACCTTCCCTGAATTTTGGATTTTCGATTTTAAATGGAAACCCAAAATAAAATCTCAAGTTTAAAATTTCCGGGCTTGGCTCAGGATTGCCATATCTGTAAACAGATTTAGGTTTCCCTGAATTTGACAGCTTCCACTTGAAAGATTTCTCAATCAAGGCTCAGTTTTCTAAGTCCGTAGCGTCTACCATTCCGCCACACTCCCAAAGGGTTTTAGATGTTTGGAGGTTTAAAAAACCACCTCATCTATTTCACCATTAATTACGTCTTTGTGCAAGTAGTTTTGAAAATCTTTTTTCAAACGCCACTTTTTTTATTTAGCACTTGCTCGTTTTTAACAGCGAAATTTGATTATAACACAATCTTACCTGTTTTTTGCAAAAATGCAAGTTATGTTGGAAAAATTTTTTCCTGCCTGAGCAAAACCCAGAAGTGATACTTCCCTGAGTCTGCCGATTCATCATATCATGGGGAGTAGATGCACCAAATATAGTCTTCTCAAATCCGACAAAAAATTATGGTTGTAGCACTACTGTATCTGATTTTAGCCGGAGCTTATCTTCTGGTAGTACCAATGGTTGTGATGCTGTACCTCAAGCTGCGGTGGTATACAGCTAGTTCTGTAGAGCGTGGGTTTATGTACTTTTTGGTGTTCTTCTTCTTTCCAGGTCTGTTGCTACTTTCGCCAATTGCGAATATTCGACCCCGGCGCAGACAAATTGTTTAATTAAATTGGTAGGTCATAACTCTCATGCGACGCATTGACGCAATCGGAATTACTTTGGGCGTTTTTTTGGCTGGTGGTTTGGCTTATGTGGCATTGCAGCTAGTCGGTATAGATGGTCAAAATGCTGGAATTTGGAGCCAAGTTTTACTGGTTGCTGGTTTAATGGGTTGGTTAGCCACATATCTTTTCCGTGCGGGGGGTAAAAAAATGACATACCATCAACAACGGGAAGAGTATGAAAAGGCTTTTCTCCAAAAGCGGCTAGATGAACTCTCTCCTGAAGAATTAGCGAAAATTCAAGCTGAGATTGAATCAGGAAATTAGATGACAGTTGACAGGTGACAGGTGACAGAAAAGATAGGAAGATGGGGAGATGGGGAGATGGGGAGATAGGGAGATAGGGAGATAGGGAGAATAATTATGTTCCCTGTTCCCTGTTCCCTGTTCCCTGTTCCCTGTTCCCTGTTCCCTGTTCCCTATTCCCTATTCCCTATTCCCTTTTTCTGATCAATGACTGCAATTTCTCGTTGTTTTGAAACTTTAAGACGGAATCAGGAATGCGCTCTGATTCCGTTTATTACTGCTGGTGATCCTGATTTAGAAACCACGGCTCAGGCTTTGCAGGTTCTAGATCGCTCTGGAGCCGATATTATTGAGTTAGGTGTTCCCTATTCTGATCCTCTGGCTGATGGTCCTGTGATTCAAGCGGCTGCTACCCGCGCTTTAGCAAGAGGTACTACTTTAGATCAGGTGTTGGAAATGTTGCAAGCTACTACTCCTAGTTTGCAAGCACCAATTATTTTATTTACTTACTACAACCCAATTCTGCACCGAGGGATTGATAAGTTTCTTGAACAAATTAAGGCTGCTGGTGTAGCAGGTTTAGTAGTGCCTGATTTACCTTTAGAAGAGGCAGCAGGGTTATTAAAACCTGCCAGTGAGGTGGGGATTGATTTAACTATGTTAGTAGCTCCTACAAGTTCTGCCCAGAGGATTGAAGCGATCGCTCGTGCCTCCCAAGGATTTATTTATTTGGTCAGTGTAACCGGTGTGACGGGAATGCGATCGCAAATGGAAAGTCGAGTTGCCGATTTACTCACACAAATTCGCTCTGTGACAGATAAACCCATTGGCGTAGGCTTTGGTATTTCCGACATTGAACAAGCGCGTCAAGTGAGGGAATGGGGTGCGGATGCAGCAATTGTGGGTAGTGCGATTGTTAAGCGGTTGGCAGCAGGAACACCAGCACAAGGACTGGATGAAATCGCTCAATTTTGCCAAAATCTCAAGACAGCTATTAAAACCCCCTCTTGATGATTTGGGAAAATTAGATTAAAAAGTATAACAGCGTAGTTTTTTTATCATCCCTTAGTGGACAATTTGACTGATATGGTCTTGAATAATAACAGCAGATGTCAGTCTGAAAAAAACTACCTGCTAAATTTGCTTATAGTTTGAGTCTTATGTGAATTGAAATTAGGCGATAAATTATGAGTGTGAGAGTGATTTTGTCAACATTGAGTTATGGTTTCGTCCTAGTTGAGGGGTAAAATATATGAGTGAAAGTATGGCATTTATCGGTGGAGTTGCTGTAGCTGGTTTAGCGGCTCTCCTGTTACTAAAAGGAACTAATATCCCTGGACAACAACCTAACTTCGCTGTTGCGCCACAAATGCCAGGTGCGGTTATAGCACCCCAGGTAATGCAGCCATCCATGCAATACCCTCCTAACTATGGGCAACCAGTATATCCCTATCAACAACCAATAGCACCAAATTCCGATCAACGACTGGAAATGGAAAAGCTAAACATGACCATGGAGAAGTTGAAAACTGATAATGAACAACTACGGTTACAAAATCAACAACTTCAAGGTCAGGTGCAAAATTTCACTCAGCAACAGTGGCAGTTAGCACAACAGCAAAATCAACAGAAAGTAGCTGCACTACCAATGGAACAAAATCCCTGGTGGTCATCACCCATAGTTTGGGCTGTAGGTGGGGCTACACTAACTATTGGTGGTGGTGTTGTTGTTGCTGGAGTTTTATCTTTGTTTTCTCCCAAGCAACGTCCTACCCGTACTGTACAGGTAATTCACCCCTACCACGGCACAACTCCACCTTTAGCTACAGTTCGACGGGCTGAATTTTTACCATCCTCTCGCACAGAAGCTAGACGGGTAGAAACGGCTGAATACGACGAACTGCATTAAATAGTTCAACATTAAATTCAGTTTAACTCAGTTTCTAATGGTTGGATTTTGTCAAGCCTAGCTAAAAGCGGGTTAATTAACCCTTGTCACCCGTTAAGGTTTTTAATTGGTTGTAGTTGTGTTAGGGCTTTCTGTAGATTTTGATGTCTTATCATTATCTGCTTTTTCTTTCTGTTGAGAATTATTTTGATTGACTTGGGTGTTTGTTTGGGGAAGAGCCTGTTTAGCAACGTTTTCTGCGGCTTGTTTAAACATTGGTTCTAATTTGTCTTGCCAATATTTAATATTAGGTAATTTGTCGGGATTATCTCGATAAGCTAAGACTTGATCCCATTGACCGTTATCAATAGCTTTATTAATCTCATTAGCTAGTGCTTCAGCCTTAGCCCAGTCTTGCTGCCATTGGTTTACAATCTCAACAGTTTCTTTAATCCCAGAAGCTGCATTTGCAGGAATTGTTTTCAGTTGAGTAATAGCCCCTTGCAAATCTCCTGATTCAAACTTTCGTCTAGCTTGTTCAACAATCTTAGTTTTGTCATCACTAGCTGGTTTTTCAGATGTTTCTGGTTTGGGAGTAGCAACAGCAATTGGTTTGGGTTCCGGTTTGGGAACAGGTCGAGAAGCAATTAAGGGACTATCATCTACAGTTTGAATAGAAACTCCTTGATCTCGCAAACAAGAAATCCATTGTTCATTATTAATAATGACATCCGAGTGCGCCCAAGCCGAACGTCCAGATTTGAGTTTAAGTTCTATCCAACCGCGTTTTGTGCGCTTACCTGTCACATCAAAATCACTAGCATCACCAAGAGTTTTGAGAATATTATCAGAATTAATCGCACTCGGTTCAGAACGAATATTAGAATTTGCTGCGACTACAGCCAAGCAGTTTTTTGATGATGTGTTATTTTTCCCTGTCCAATTAGCAGCTAAATTTTTGACATTTGGATATAAATTTGTCACCAAAGCTGCCGCACCACCTGCTAATAATAAGCCAATTACCAATGGTAAAGGATCAGGCTTGCTGGAATCTTGATGAACAGGTTTAGGAACGACAGGATTAGCAGGTGCAAAAGCGACAGTTTGCTGTGAAGAGAATTGAGATGCTTGAGAATATGGGGGTTTGGGGGATTGGTAGCTGATGGGTTTGGGAGATTCAGAAACTGAAGATGTAGAAGTCATACTCACAAACTCTCTACAGGCTTGCAGTGCTTCCGTGGCTGTTTGGTAGCGGTCTTTGAAGTGATAACGTATCATTTTGCTAAGAATTTCTGCCAGGTGGTAATTGACAGGCAGAAAATGTTGCCAGAGAATTTCACCTGTGTTGGCATCTTCTTGAAATTGGTTAGCAGGTACTCCTGTTAAGGCTTGAATTGCAATGATTCCCAGGGAATAAATATCACTATTAGGCCGGGGTTTACCTTGTCCTTGTTCTGTAGGCATATAACCAGGTGTACCAATAGCTACAGTAGCGGTGAGTTGTGCGCCAACTGTGACTAATGGCGATCTTAATTGTTTAACTGCCCCAAAATCTACTAAAACTAATTTATAATCAGCCGCGCGACGGATGATATTATCTGGTTTGATATCACGGTGAATAACGCCTTCTTGATGGACAAATTCTAAAATCCCCAGAACTTCCAGCAAAAGTTGCATGACTTGGTTTTGATTCCAAGGTTGGCCTGGTATCAGTTCTTGACTCAGGGTATGCCCGTCAATATATTCTTGGACTAAGAAAAATTCTTGGTTTTCGTCAAAATAAGCGAGTAGCCTGGGTATTTGGTCATGGTTTCCCAATTTTTCTAAAGTTTCGGCTTCGCTATTGAATAGACGTTTAGCAGTTTCAAAGATTTTTTGGTCAGTGCTGACGGGTTTGAGATGTTTGACAACGCAAATGGGATTACCAGGCCGCCTAGTATCTTCGGCAATATAGGTTTGACCAAATCCTCCCGTTGCCAAAATGCGTATGACTTGGTATCTATGGTCTAGTAGTTTGCCTATCATGTTCCCTCCCCAGTTTTAACACCTAATTTTCCAAATGGTAGTCAATATCTCCACATTTTCTTCTAGGAAATCCGCTATCTTGAGAAAAGATTTAGACTAAGAATGCAGTTTTTTCATAAAAACAACAAATTTTTACTTTCTATTTAGTATCTCTGTTAACTAACAATGCCACCTAAGATAACAAACTCCGCTACATGGCAGCAAGCTGAACTTCTTATGCAACCGACTTTTATCCGGGTTGTCGATAATATTCGTAAGCATCTGGATACATCCTTGTGGAAAGGAACTTATCACGATGTATTGATTTGGCCACCTGGTACGACTGATAAAACCAAAGCTATGGTGACACAGTTGTTGCAAGATATGGAAACTGCGACACCGGCACAGGTGGAAGATATTCGAGAACATCTTGCCCTTTTGCCCATACCCCATCCAGGATACCATCTGCGTTTGCAACATCAAGAGCAGCAAGTCAATGTGGATTTGTGGGATTTGTGTTATCAAGTGTGTTTTTTAAATTACAGTGCAAATAATGAACCTGTTGATATTGATACTAGTTTAGTCGATGAGTCGGGGGATGTGGATTGGCAACATTTGGAAAATAAAACTCAGCAGTTAGTTAAACAGGTATTTGACAGTTTACCAGAGGGTTGATGTGTGAGGGGTGTGGTGTGTGAGGGGTAGTGTAAGATTATACAGCTTTTGGAATAGAATTCTGGGACTAAAATAGTACATAAAAAGAATACAAGATGTTGCTAGTAGTAGCAGAAATTTATTTTTCAGCAAGACGTTCATCGAGGGAAGCTAAAGCAGCGCCGGTAATTTCTGCGAAAATGCTAATGAGACGATAAAGAGCGATCGCACTAATTACTAAAGCAGCAGGGAAACGATGCTGTAAAATGGCTATAGCTGTGGCTTCAAATACCCCTAAACCACCGGGCGCACCAGGAACAACTAAGCCTAATACCCAAGCAAAACTAAAAGCACCTAATAATAAAGGAATTTGGCTTAAATTTAATGAACTTAGCGCAAACATAGTTAATATAAATCCAGTTCCCCGCAATCCTAAAAAAATTAATTCCCCCAATAAAGGACGTAGAGGATAGCGTTCAATTCTTAAATTAGTAATAGACTGATTTTCTGATGCTAAATTTTTGTTCTTTAATTTATATAAAAAATGAATTACTGGGTTCAAAATCCAAGGATGAACAACTCCCAACAATATAATTAAACTTATAAATTTCAGAATTTGTAACCAAAAATTAGGATCATTAATTGCTAATTGACTACCGAATAAAACCACAGTAATCAAAGCCGCAGTAGCCATAAGTAAAGGTTCTAATAAAACGCTTAAAGTTGCTGCACCCGCAGAAATATTCGCATTTTTAGCTGCTAAAATTCGCCCATAATAATGCCAAATATTCCCAGGTAAATATTTAGCAATATTCGTCTTTAGATAAACTTGAATAAATTCAGCAGCTGATACAGATTGATTTAACTCTTTCAATATCCAAGTCCATATCCAACCAGCCCAAATATGTGCAATTAAAGTTACACCTGTAGCAATTGCTAAAATTGCCCATCCGGCTGCATCAATACGGATAGCTGTTACTTCTAGCCAATTATCTTTTAACGCTTTCCCTAAAAAAAATAGGGTGACTCCTAAAATGAATAGACGTAAAACTTTTTTCATTATTTGTGTAATTTCATTATCATATTAGCAGCTTGTTGAAAATAAGGTTTTAACATTAAACCCAACTCTTGAACAATCAGAGAATTTGTATTGTTGTCTAATTCTCGTAAAATTAACTCTTTAAAAGATGGCTCACCTAAGTTTTCTATTGAAAGATGTTTAATAGCTTCTGTACGTAAATGCTCTACTGCTTCCTTACCTCTAAAAAATATTTTAGCTTGTTGAAAATCAAATTTACTAGGATCATTAATATATGATTGCCAAAACTTTTCTTGCACTGTATCTGTAAACATTGATTTTAACCTAAATATATTTTTTCTAGATTCTCTAGCTTTATTAACTATCTGATTTTTAAACCAAACTTCCATATCTGGTAAAAATAAGGACTTTGGTTTATCTAAACTTAACCAGAGATTATGTCTAAATCTAAACCTTAAACATTCCAAAAACTCTTCCATAATTAAGTTCTGAAAATATTGTATTAGCCATTTATCTAGTTCTGCTTTGGTTACATTATTTGTAATGTTGCTTCTATATGGCTTAAACTGTGATGTTTTTATAGGTATCTGATTTAATAAATTAGCTATCGTTTCTGTGTCTTCTAGTAAAAAATTTTCCCATTCATGTCTAGACCAATAAATTATTTTTACAGATTTAGAGTTCTTTTTTAGAAAATCACTATCTGGTTTTGAAGTCATTTTATTAATCTCTTCCTGTGTTCTAAAATCTCTATCAGAAATCGCAATTATTGGTATACTTTGGTGTAATTTACTTTTAGGGTAGATTAATTTACCTATAGAATTAAAGTTTCCACTACCACCTATCTCAACTACTTTATAGTCTATTGTTGATAACAATTCTTTATTGATTAGGTTATCAATAACTCTACGAATAAATGGAACTTCGGGACTTTCCGGTTCACCTTCAATTAAGATATATAAAAAATTATCTAGAATTTCCATTATTTTTCTCCCAAATCACCCAATTTTATAATTTCCGAATCATAAAACATTTCTGCTACTGTTGGGGAATGGGTGGTAAAAATATATTGATTATTAGAGTCATCACTCCGTAAAACTTGAATTAATCTTTTTTGCCAAGCGGGATGTAAATGTAATTCAACTTCATCAATAAGAACAATAGAATTTTTAGCGGTATCTGCTGCTAAACCAACTAAAATTCTTAAAATTTGATGTTCTCCTGAACTCATTTGTAGTAAATCATATTCTACACCCTTTCTTTTGAGAATTACAGTATCAGAATCGGGACCTGACTCTAAACCTATTAATTCTGAAGGGAAGCAAATTTTATTAAATAATCTTTGAACTCTCTTCCAATAGGATTCCCCATATTTTTCTTCATTCCATGTTAAATCTTTACGATAATATTCATTTAACCATGATAAAACATCACTATGTGCATTTTGATCTTCTATATTTTGTTGATTAAAACTTTTAAATAGCCTAACTGTTCGTCTTTGATCAAAATAACAAACACCACCAATTTTATCAAATATTTGTGATGTATACAAAGTTCTATTGACTGATTCAGAAGCTCTGCCTCTTGCACCTAGAACTTTAATAGAATCTTCAGGTATATAACTATAGTGATATAAACTCTTTGGTTTTGGTTTTCTATTTGGAAAAGACCAGATAACTTTTGCTGGACTTCCTAAAGGTGGAACTGGGTTGGATAAATTAAAGTTTTGCGGTAATTCTAGTGATGAATAAACATCATTAATAGCTTCTGCTTCATCTTGTTCAATGGAATATTCAAATGTTATTTGAGCTATATTACCTCTACCTCTAACTAATTGTTGTATGTTATATTCTAAACCTTCTCTTAAAGATGGATTTTTGGGATTTTCAAATACTTTAACTACAACATGAATGGCATCTAATATTGAAGTTTTGCCTGAACTATTAGGACCAACAATTAAATTGATAGGTCGAGGACGACTAAGTAAATCGGTAAAATCTAAAGAAATATCTTTGATGGCACGAAAGTTTTTTATTTCTAAGGTGTGTAGTTTCATATAAATGTGTTTTTTGTAATTAAGTATATATTTTTGGATGTAATATAATTTGCTACGGTTGATGATAAAAGCTATTAGGTTATAGCTTTATTATAGCAGGGATACTTGCTATAAGCAATTTGATTGATAATTTATAGAGTTGTAAAGTTTACAGTGTTGATTGTTTGTTTGATAGCGTTCACCTAGTGTGCCGTAGGCATAGCGTGGTGCAAGCCATATCAGGACTTCCAGGATTTTAGGATTTACAGGATGGTTTTTATTCAATAAACAAACTTGCATTAACATGAAACAAATTACCCAACATCTCACTTTGTTCTTTTGTTACTTTTACATGACCATTAATTACTTTATTAACTAACTCAATTGAACCAGAAATAGGAACTAAATGACTTAATTCTAAATCCTGCGCTTCTAATAAATGCAAAATTCTGGAACGAGGAGTAGAACCATTTAGTTGATAATGTTGATTTTCAAAGTCCGCAATTAATCTCACTAATAATTCTAAAAGTGTATTTTCTTCTGTTGTGAGGTGAGGACGAGAAAGTAAATCTTCTACAATTGCTAAAAAATGCTCGTTTTCTTCCTCGGTTTTGATGACTCGTGGTTGATATTGAGACAGTAATTTACTGTAAGCTTCTGAATTGAAATTAATATTCATTGAAATTAAAAATTAGTGGATAAAAGATGAATAATTAATTCCTTATCATTTCTTTGCATAAAGATATCTTTAATTTCTTCTGGACTAAATCCTACTTCGTAAAGAAAACATATTTCAATTATCAGCTTAATTTTTTGAGACCAGTATCTCAGGAGATTATCATTAGCAGCTTGTTGTTTTAGAGATTCGTCACCATGATCATCCAAGTGCGTTAAATAATTTCTCATCCTGACTATTTTATAAATAAAAGAATCTCTCATTTTTCTTGATTTAAATAAATTACTCTGTTCTATAAATTCACCCAACGCTTCCGAACATACATTAATTATTTCTACTAAACGCTTTCTTAAATCAAGTTGATTGCTTATATAAACTTTCCCCTGTGGAACAAGCCTGTTTTTAAGCCATGTTTTATATTCTTCAGGAGTTTTATTGATAATTTTCTCTACTCTTTCGCTATGTTCTTCCTGTGAAATCTCATATTGCTTCATTGTTGGATTCTTTCTGTGATATGCTTCAACTGATTGCATTAAATTAAGAAATTCTTGTTGTGGATACATATAAGAATTATATATTGTTCCAAAATAGAGTTCATAAATTGGTTCTAATAGCTCTATTTTTCTAAACCAGTTTCCAAGATAGTATTCAAATTTGCTAGAAAGTTTACTAAATGTCAAAAGCATATCATAGGGCATGAGATTCTTAGTGACTATTGGGGTGTTTGAAACTTGATACAATATATTAACGCTTATAGGTCTATATTCCATCAAGCCTGTTATTGAACTAAAAGCATCACCCATTTTAAGTCCACGAATAAATAAAGGATATACAGGTTTAGTAACACAAAGACTTAAGAAGTTCTGAATATGTCTCATAACCTTTTCGTACTCTTGAAGAGATTTCTCTTCATCAGACTCTATCACGATATTTACTTGTTTATTGATATTTATATCCAGCTTATCCCAATCATAATCAGCATATAATTCCATAAATACCTGCCAGTCTTGCTTAATATTAACTGGTTCAATAAGTTCTCGTCGTTTGTATTTTATAGAGAATTCTTCTTGAGAAAGTTCTATATTTGGTAAGCCCATTTGTGACCATTCATTTAAGTAAGAGTAATAAACAATAAGACTTTTGAATTTAATATCTGATTCTTCTTGGAAATGAAAACCCGTAAATACTTTATATACATAAAACTGACAAGTTCCAAAACCAGAAGAAATAGAAATATTTAACGATGACCGAAAGTAAGAACATTGATACAAAGTAATAATCTTCCCTGTGGATACTTTACCTAGTATGAGAGTATATAGTGCTGGTTGGCGTTCTGATTGAATATCTATAAAAGAGCTTATTAAGTCTAATACTGCGCCACTGTTAGGATTAAATTTTAGAGTTCCAAATACTTTTTTGTCAGGGTTATCAGGAAGCCACCATTCACCTCTTTCTTCAAACTCTTCAAACATATCTAAATCAACTCTTTTGACGTAATTTTTATTTAAAAGCTGCTTAAGATAAGAGTATAACATTTCTATCAAGCAAGGATGGCTACATGAGATTAACACCCAAAAACCCATCCCCCCAAACACCCAACAAGCGGTAGAATTAAGATCCATCCCCAAATTGCATCTATAGCCCATGTATTGCGACTACCTGGTACAAATCCTCACCGCCCGCGTTTATGATGTAGCCCAGGAAACACCACTGGAAAATGCTCCCAACCTCTCCCACCGTATCAACAACAAACTGCTGCTGAAGCGGGAAGATATGCAGTCTGTCTTCTCCTTCAAGCTGCGGGGTGCATATAACAAAATGGTCAACCTGACACCAGATTTACTGAAACAAGGTGTGATTGCAGCTTCTGCGGGAAATCACGCCCAAGGTGTAGCCTTAGCTGCCAGTCGCTTGGGAACAAAAGCAATTATTGTCATGCCCGTAATTACGCCCCAGGTAAAGATAAACGCAGTCAAAGCACGGGGAGGAGAAGTTGTATTACATGGCAATAACTATGATGATGCTTATGCCCACGCCCGGCAATTGGAAGCAGAAAAAGGGTTAACCTTTATACATCCCTTTGATGATCCTGATGTCATCGCAGGACAGGGAACCATCGGTATGGAAATACTGCGACAATATCAGCAACCTATCCATGCAATATTTGTGGCTATCGGTGGCGGGGGTTTAATTTCCGGTATTGCAGCTTATGTAAAACGGTTGCGTCCTGAAATCAAAATTATCGGTGTCGAACCCGTAGACGCTGATGCTATGAGTCAGTCTCTGAAAGCCGGTCATCGGGTGCGCTTGTCCCAAGTGGGTTTATTTGCGGATGGGGTAGCGGTGCGTGAAGTGGGAGAAGAAACCTTCCGCTTGTGTCAGCAATATGTAGATGAAATTATTTTGGTGGATACTGATGCTACCTGTGCAGCGATAAAAGATGTTTTTGAGGATACACGATCTATTTTAGAACCTGCGGGGGCATTAGCGATCGCAGCTGCTAAAGCCTACGCCGAACGAGAACAAATACAAGGGGAAACCCTTGTTGCTGTGGCTTGCGGTGCTAATATGAACTTTGACCGCTTGCGGTTTGTGGCAGAAAGAGCAGAATTTGGAGAACGTCGAGAAGCCATTTTTGCGGTGACAATTCCCGAAGAACCAGGAAGTCTGCGTCAGTTTTGTGAATGTCTAGGCAATCGCAATCTCACAGAATTTAATTATCGCATTGCTGACAACCAAGAAGCACATATTTTCGTCGGCGTGCAAATTGAAAACCGCGTTGACGCAGCCAAAATAGTTGACAAATTTGAAATTAACGGTTTAAAAACTATTGATTTAACCGATGATGAATTAACAAAATTACATTTACGGCACATGGTTGGTGGACGTTCTACCCTTGCTCAAAATGAATTATTATACCGTTTTGAATTTCTCGAACGTCCTGGTGCATTAATGAAATTTGTCGGTTCTATGTCTCCTGATTGGAATATTAGTTTATTTCATTATCGTAATAATGGCGCAGATTATGGACGTATTGTGGTAGGTATGCAAGTACCACCTAATGAGATGGAACAATGGCAGGAGTTTCTTGATTCTTTGGGTTATCGTTATTGGGATGAAAGCCAAAATCCTGCTTATAAGTTGTTTTTGGGTTAGTGGTTATTTTATTTTTAATGCGGTGGAATTTCCAAAGGTATATTACCTAAAAGTCCTTTGCGAAAATCAGTAACCAGAGTTCTAGCTGCGCGTTCCACATCTCCTTTATAACGATGTTCTGCTAAAACTTGTAAATATGCTTCTCCTGTGTGGATGAGAGAATCAACTTCGTAGCGTGAAAGTAAAGGGTGCTGTGGTAATAAATGAGGATGTGTTTCTTGCAGTTCATTGATAATGTCTACGAAAGCTCCAGCTACTAGCTGATTATCATAAGATGCTTCGCCGATATCATCACAAATCGCTAATTTCACTGCGGCGGCTTGATTTTCCATTCTGGAGGGAATAACACCCGGAGAATCTAGTAATTGCAATTGGTCGGAAATTCGCACCCAACGCAGTTGACGAGTCACACCAGGACGCGCTGCACTTTCAACGACTCGCTTTCCTAGCAACCGGTTAATTAATGCTGATTTGCCCACGTTGGGAAAACCAATAACTACCGCTCGAACTGCACGGGGTAACATTCCTCTATCTTTTCTGCGTTGGTTCAGTTCTACCCCTGCTGCTTGCGCTGCTTTGGCTATGGCTGTGATACCTTGACCATGTTGAGCATTGGTAAAGTAAGGTACTTGTTCCTGGCTTTTAAACCAGTCTACCCAAAGCGATCGCACTTGGGGCGATATCATATCTAAACGGTTAATTACCAACACCCGCGACTTACTCCCCACCCATTCATTCATCTGCGGATGGTCTGTAGATAAAGGAATACGTGCATCTCGTACCTCTAAAATCACATCTACCCGTTTTAGCTGTTCTTGTAGCTTTTTTTCAGCTTTGGCGATGTGGCCGGGATACCATTGAATGAGATTTAATTTGTAGTTTTGAGTTATAGACATTGGGAACTGGGGACTGGGGATTGGGGATTGGGGACTGGGAAGAAGATTCTTCCTAATGACTTTGATGTAAAATTAGACGATTACCGTCAGGGTCGTAGGCGTAAATTTCTCTACCGTGGGAAGCTGTGGCAATTTCTCCTGGAGGTGGATATCCTAAATATTGTAGGTGAGCGATCGCATTTTCTAAATTACTTACTTCTAAACATAAACTGAGCGGACTTTTTATATTTGCCGCAAATTCTGATTCATGATTTTTCTTGGGTTGAAAAATACCTAAACTAAAGCCAGAAATTTGAAATTCAGCATAAACATCGGGAATCAGGTTTTTGGGTTTTTGTTCTAGTAGCTGAATATAGAAGTTTACCAACTTATCAAAATTCACCGTGGCAATGGTGACTAATATATTATTATACTGCATATATACAATAATTCGTAATTTTTAATTATATCATGTTCTCGGTTCTCGTTCCCATACTCTGTATGAGAATGAATTGTAAAGGCTCTGCCTTTATTGATAGCAGAGTCAGAGTCTCTGTGATAGCATTCCCAGTCAGAGACTGGGAACGAGATAAACATCAAAATTCATTCTTTATCCTGACTCCTG
>NZ_JAYGHA010000012.1:32163-89322 GCF_034931405.1 Anabaena sp. UHCC 0451
ACTCCTGACTCCTGACTCCTGACTCCTGACTCCTGTTATATCAAAAATTTTTCTACACATCTAACAAACATTTCTACACCGATAACTAAAGCAGTTTCATCAAAATCAAATCGGGGATGATGATGAGGATAATTTAATTTTTTTGCTGCATTGGCAGAACCTAAAAAGAAATAACAACCAGGAACTTCTTGCAGGAAAAATGACATATCTTCCCCACCCATTGTTTGACATTCTGGGACAATACCCAAGGGTGTTTCTATAACTTCTTGGGCAACAGAACGGACTAATTCCGCTATTTCTGCATCATTAATGACTGGGGGATAAAGATTAATATAATCTAATTCAAAAGTAGCACCATGAATTTGACAAATTCCAGCGATAGTTTGCTCAATTCTTTGTTCAAAGAAACCTACTAAATCAGGATGAAAATATCTCACTGTTCCACCCATTCTAGCAGTATCGGCGATGATATTAACTGCTGTACCTGCGTGTAATTCTCCTACTGTTACTACTGCCGAATCAATGGGATTAACGTTACGTGATACGATAGTTTGTAAGGCGTTAACAATTTGGGCAGCCACTACAATAGAGTCTATGGTTTGTTGAGGTATCGCCCCATGTCCACCTTTACCGAAAATAGTACAACGGAATAATTCTACAGCTGCCATTAATGCACCTGCACGCACTCCCACTGTTCCCAAGGGTAAATTATTCCACAGATGTAAACCGATCATGGCATCAACATCTGGATTTTTCAAGACTCCTGCTGCTATCATCGGTTTTGCACCACCGGGTCCTTCTTCTGCGGGTTGGAAGATGATTTTTACAGTACCGCTGAAGTCTTGACGATGCTGATTAAGGTAGTATGCTGTACCGAGAGCGATCGCTGTATGTCCATCATGTCCACAAGCGTGCATCACTCCATCATGTTGGGAACAATAGGAAACTTCATTTTCCTCTTGTATAGGTAAAGCATCCATATCAGCACGAATTCCTAATACTTTACCATGCTCAGATTTTTCACCTTTGATAATAGCAACAATACCAGTTTCAGCTATACCTGTTTGATGTTCTATTCCCCAACTTTGCAATTTTTGAGAAATAAATTCAGCCGTTAATTTTTCTTGAAAACCTAACTCTGGTTTTTGATGTATGTGTCTTCTCCATTCTATTAATTGCGGTTGTAAAGCGCGAATTTGCAACCGGACATTAGCAAAATTTTCCGTAGCAGAATTTGGAATTGTAGAAATCATAATTGGTAATTGGTAATTGGTAATTGGTTAGTTATTATTATCCCCCTTTTCCCTGTTCCCTGTTCCCTATAAAGATAATATTTCCCAGTCTAAATTAGATCCAACTTCGGCTAGTTGTTCTAAGTTATGGGGTTCTTCTAAATAAGGTAAACAACCTAAAACGGGGATGTGAGTAAATGATTGAATTAACTCCGGTGGTGTTAAATCGGCTATTTCTTCATCAAACCGGGGTTGTGTACAATTCAGAACAATTCCTAGCAAATTTACCTTCGCTTGTCTTGCTAATGCTACATTAGCCACAGCTTGAGCGATCGCACCTAATCTTACAGGCACAACTAAAACCGTTGGTAAACGCCATTCACTCGCTAAATCTGCTACTGTAAATTCATCAGTAACCGGTGAACCTAAGCCTCCCAAAGATTCCACCAACAAAAAATCACGCCGCTGTTGCAACTTCAATAAAGTCTGCCAAACTAAACCTAAATCTATAGTGCGATTTTCCTTAGCCGCAGCAATTGGTGGTGCTAGAGGTGCTTTAAAATACAAAGGTGTAGTTTCTTCAGGGGACTGATCTAGTGTAAAAAGACTCTGGTAAAGTTCCCTATCACCCTCCCCAGATTGAATCGGTTTCATAATCCCCAAGCTGCTTTGAGGGTGATATTTTTGCCAATAGGCGGCTAGGGCTGTTGTCAAAAAAGTTTTACCAGCCCCGGTATCAGTTCCTGTAATGAGTAGTGTGTTTAACAATTTGCTTACGAATAATTACAGTGGATTGAGAAAAATTAGCCCAGCAATTTTCAGACTGGGCTATCTTTAATTTAGCGTTAATTATTGGGAGTGATTTCTGGTATTGGTATTGTTTCCGGTCTTTGATTATTTTCTGACGAGTCTGTATCTGTAATAGGTGTTTCTGTAGGAGTGGGAGTTTCCGTAGGAGTGGGAGTTTCCGTAGGAGTGGGAGTTTCCGTAGGAGTGGGAGTTTCTGTAGGAGTGGGAGTTTCTGTGGGTGTAGGTTCAACTGGATTTTCTACAGCCACACTCAAACTATAATCACTTTCAGCTACACCCTGGGATAAACTTAATTGAATAATGTATTCACCACTATTCGATAATAACCCTTGATATGAAGTTACTTGCTCAGAACCATAACCAATAGGTTGATTATCAGATGTTAATACAGTTAGCAAAACTCCACTACCTTTATTAACAGCTAAAGTTAACTTCTGTCCAACATCACCTTCAAAATTGTATTGAATTATTTCATTAGCCTTAAGAGTACCATCTAATTGGGCTGTGTTGGATGTACCTAATCTCAAACGTTTTTTATAGACAATAGGTTCAATATTAGTAGGTGTAGGTGTCGGGATAAATGTCAAATCTGGTGTAGATGTACCACCAGGAATAACTGGAGAAGGAAAAGTTTGAGGTGTGGTTGCTTGTTCTGGTGATTGTTTTGATTGATTGCGAAGAGAATTCACCACCGCCCAAGAACCAAATCCGGCTAAGATCACCACAGCACTACCGATCGCACCAATGGCCAGCGGGTTGTCTAAAATAGAACTACTTGACGGTGGTGTAATTACAGGGCGAGGACTGTGAGGTTTTGGTGGTAAAGGATCAGGACGACGACCAACAGCAATGGTTGGCACATAAGAGACATGAGATTGAGGAATCTGAGGCTGGTCTAGAGCTTCTAAAGCTAAAAATACTTCCTTGGTACTTTGGTAGCGATCGCCCGGCACATAACTTAACATCCGATTTAAAACTTCAGCAAATCGGGGATTAACTTCTACCCATTGCTGCCAATTCCAAGTCAGTTCAGTTTCATTAAATAGATCGGCTGGTTCTTTTCCAGTCAACAAAACAATTGCTGTTACCGCTAGTGCATACAAATCACTATTAGGATAAGCTTTACCAGACTGCATTTGCTCACTAGGAGAATAGCCCGGTTTACCCACAGTTGTCACTGGCATTTCATTGGGGTTAGATAACCGCGTAGCTAGTTCTTTCACCACCCCAAAGTCAATTAATACAGGTTTTTGATCAAGATCCCGTAAAATCAAATTATCCGGTGAAATATCCCGGTGAATAATTCCCCCTTTGTGAAGATGCTCTAAAACGGGTAACAGAGAGCGCAGTAAGTGTAATACTTCTGTTTCTGTGAAACTTTGACCAATACTTCGGCGTTCATTTAACAGAGTATGGTATGTTTTCCCGGCCACGTAATCCTGGACGAAAAATAAACGTTGGTCTTGAGAAAATTTTTCTCGAAACTTGGGTATTTGCGGATGATTGATTTGATATAAAGTCGCAGCTTCTCGTTCAAATAACTCTTGTGCCTTTTTTCCACCGTAAGCTCCCGGTTCTGAGAGCATTAATTCTTTAATTGCACAAAGTTCATTAAAACGCCTCTGGTCTTCTGCGAGATAGGTTCTACCAAATCCCCCCTGTCCAAGAACGTGAATGATGTGGTAACGATTTTGTAGGACAGTACCAACTGTAATGGGTGGTTGCATGATTCAGATCATCAATTGATTAAGTGTAATAGCAACTGAGCCAGAAGTTAACTAAAGCATAAATGTTTAGTTTATGGAACTATATGCTAAGTCAGTCTGAAAAACCTGCCTCACTTCATTTTTATATTCTGGCTGAAGATAGTACATATAAAAGATTAATTACGTTATAGCTAGTTTAAATGCGACTTTGAATTTAAACGCTTATTGCTAACCTGTAATATAACATACTCTGCTGAGAGGTTGACAAACTCAGCCGCTATGAATGATTGTGTGATGAACCAACTCAATATTGAAAATAAAATCTGTTATGTTATTAATTTGGCGCTAGTATCATAAAATAACTAGCTGTACCCAGAAAGCTTAAACATAGATGCCAGTGTAATCCTCGTTGGTTTTTTCCCAGAAGAACTAGAAAATTAGCAAATGTAAATATATGGAGAAATATTGCAAATTTGTATAGAAATTTCAACAAAACTTACAGATGTGTCGTTTAGTCTATCTATTTTGGTTAAATCTGCTAAATCTCTGATGATAATATCGCCATGAATGCACATCGAGGATCTGCTGTGCTAAGTTCTGCAACTTTAACAGTACCATCAGCCACAACAGGACTGACTGAAAACCATCGTCTGCGGCTGTTTTCTGGTTCTGCCAATTTACAACTGTCCCAAGAAGTCGCTCGTTATCTAGGGATGGACTTGGGTCCAATGATTCGTAAAAGATTTGCGGATGGAGAACTCTATGTTCAAATCCAAGAATCAATTCGGGGTTGTGATGTCTATTTGGTTCAACCAACTTGTCAACCCGTTAACGACCACTTGATGGAATTACTGATCATGATTGATGCCTGTCGTCGGGCTTCTGCACGACAGATTACCGCAGTAATTCCTTATTATGGTTATGCTCGCGCTGATCGCAAAACAGCCGGACGAGAATCAATTACTGCCAAACTGGTTGCTAACCTGATTACTCAAGCAGGTGCTGGCCGCATTCTCGCAATGGACTTGCACGCCGCGCAAATACAGGGTTATTTCGATATCCCCTTTGATCATGTTTACGGTTCGCCAGTGTTGCTGGATTATTTAGTAAGTAAACAGCTACAGGATATTGTAGTTGTTTCCCCGGATGTCGGTGGTGTCGCCCGAGCCAGAGCATTTGCGAAAAAGCTCAATGATGCACCTCTGGCAATTATTGACAAACGTCGTCAAGCTCATAATGTCGCTGAAGTGTTGAACGTCATCGGTGATGTTAAAGGCAAAACGGCGGTGTTGGTGGATGACATGATTGATACAGGTGGTACAATTACCGAAGGCGCTAAGTTACTGCGTCAAGAGGGTGCAAGTCAGGTATACGCCTGTGCTACCCATGCGGTATTTTCACCACCTGCGATTGAACGTTTATCAAGTGGCTTATTTGAGGAAGTCATAGTCACTAACACCATTCCCATTCCTGAAAGTGATCACTTTCCTCAATTAGTAGTGCGTTCAGTTGCTAATCTGCTAGGAGAAGCAATTTGGCGGATTCACGAAGATAGTTCGCTCAGTAGTTTATTCCGTTAATCGACAAAAAACTCTCATCCCCAAGGATGAATAATCAAATTAAATTATGAAGGATGAAACTTTTCGTTCTTCATTTTTTATTTGCAGCTAAAGTTTCTCATTCTGTTCTGAATTAGATTTTAACAATTTCGGTCTATGCAGGGGTAATTGGTATAATTGTTACGTTATGGACGATAAGTGTCTGTTTAAAGAGTAGTTTATGGAGGTATATCGGCAGAAGTGTTGAATGTTAAGAAAAGCCTGATAAAAATAGCCCAAAATATTTTAAATTTTGGGCGAATGATTAAAATATTTTGATTAACCATGATCATAAACTCATTTCCCAAGATTGTAAAAATCAATGATTTCAGAACAAGAACTATTAACAAAGTGGCGATCTTTACCCCAGGATAAACAACAGGAAGTCTTGAAATTTGTGGAATTTATGCAATTGAAAACCACTGCAAAAAAACCGCCTTTGGGGGAACGTTTACGACAAATTTGCTCTAAAATTGTTGCATCTGGTAAACCATTATTAAATGCAGATGAAATAGAAAAAGAATTAGCAGATCGTAGAGGTGGAATACAAGGTAGTTAAGAATGATTATAACTTATATTGATTCGGGTGTGTTACTGAGTGCAACCAATGGTACTGGTTTAATTGCAGAAAAAGCATTAGAAATACCATCAGACTCACAACGGGTATTTGCTGCTAGTGAGTTTGTCAGATTAGAAGTAAGTCCTAAAGCAGTTTATCATCAGCAAACGGAAGAATATCAATTTTATGAAGAGTTTTTTAATGATGTTATTTACTGGGCAAATGATTTAAATTATATTGTACAAGAGGCTTATAAAATTGCTTCTCACTATGGATTAGCTGCTATGGATGCACTTCATGTAGCTGCTGCTTTTTCTGTTGCTGCTGAGGAGTTAATTACTACTGAGAAAAAAACAAAACCTATGCACAAAGTAGTTGGTATTAAAGTAATTTCTATTTTCGATTAAGATGTTTTTTGTCTGACAATGATAATTTCAACATCCCACCAATAACCTAAACCAATAGTTGCACTAAAATCAACATTATGAGTTAAAATATTAACTATAAACATTGACTAAAATACAAGGTTATGGCGATGCTTATGAGTCAAATAACATTACCAGAAGTTCTCACAATTGATGAAGTTGCCGAATATTTGCGTCTACCTCAAGAAGCGGTAATTCGTCAAACATTACTGGGGAATATTCCCGGACAAAAAATAGAGAATAACTGGAGATTTTTAAAAGTTGCAATTGATGAATGGTTAAGTTCTCAATCTCACCGATCTATTTTAATTCAACAAGCTGGTGCTTTTGCTGATGATGATTCATTAGCTGATTTAAGAGCCTCTATTTATGAAGCAAGAGGAAGATCAGAAGTTGATGAGGATGAAGAGATTTACAGGATGTTATAATATTGATAAACTTTCACCAAAATATACAGTTATGGCGATCGCTATTTCCTAGAGTCTAAAATTAGATTACAATAGTTTGTATATACCTAGCAAAAATTGACTATAACTCACTATGACTATCAATCTAACACCAAAACAAGAAGACTTTATTCAAACAAAACTGCAAACAGGAAAATACCAATCTGTAGAACAACTGATGGAAATTGCTTTCCATTTACTAGATGAGTATGATCGGAATGAGACAGAATGGGTTAAGAAAGTGCGAGAAAAAATTGATGCAGCAATTTCCATTTCTGAACACACACCACCTATTGATGGAGAAACATTTGTTAATCAAATTTTAGATCGTTTCCAGCAACAAAGACAGGTGCAAAAATGAATCGTTATGTTATTAATATTCTCGCTAGTTATGACCTGAATGAAATTGCTGAATACTTCTCACAAAAAAACTTAGAAGCAGGTGAAAAATTTTTTCAGGAGTTTAACCGCAAATGTAAACAATTAGTTTCCTTTCCCAATAGTGGTAAAAGCTACTCAGAAATCAACCCTGATTTACGCGGATTATCCCTTGAAGGATATATAATTTTTTATCGAGTATTGGATGATGGAATTGAAATTTTACGAATAGTACGTGGTCGTCGTGATCTTTCATCTATGTTTGATGATTCTCAATAAAATTAACAGGTATCACTGTCATAATATCTTTTTTGTCAGAATCAGGATAACCAGGACACCCTTCGGGAAGTCAAAAAATTCTTGATTTTAATAAGGATTTTCAGGATATGGTTGTTTGATTGTCTATGAAATATAGAGATTTTGGGATGATAGATAAGTTATCAGTTAAATTATCCGCTGTTACTTCTTGACTATTACTATAACTGGATTTTATAATCTTCAAATCTTCACAGACAATTCATCAATAACAATCCTGTACATACTAAAATCCTGGACATCCTGATTCAGACAATTACAATTTCAGCATCCCACCAACAACTTACAAATAACAATCCTGTACCTCTTTTAATTTGGTGCTAATTATTAATTTCCAGAAGATGGAAAACGCAAACATAACATAGGTCTTACTTGTTGAATAGTTTCAAAATCACGATCATTATGAATTAGGGTTAGTTGGTTTTCTATTGCTATTTGGGCAATACAACAATCTATACTACTTCTAACAGTTAACCCTTGTCTTTGTAAATCATAATAAATTCGTGCTGCAAACACCCAAGTATTATCAGTTGCTTCAATATAGTCTTGTTCTTGCAGGTAGGTTTGCAATAACATCCACTCTCTTTCATCTCGACAACTTTGTAATAATTCCATTTGGGTAAATCAAGTGAGAAAGACATTTTCATCTTTGATAATTGTCTGGAGGTTTTAACGTGCAACTCCTGTTTTATCGCGTAAAACATTTATCCAAACGGAAGTATCAATCAGAAACATTTCGATTTTCTCGCAATGCTTTGTAATCGTAGTCAGGAGTAAATTGAATTTGTCCACTTAAATCAAGTAAATTCCGTTTTTTACGAACGCAGATTAGTTCTTGTAATGCTAGATGAATTAATTCTTTTTTGGTTCGCACGTTAGTTAAACGAAATGCTTCTTCTACTAATCCGTCGTCAAGTTCAATATTGGTTCGCATGATATTTAGGTGGATTATGTGTATAGATATGTGTATTATAAACCATATTTAATCAAATACATGATATTATATTATTAATCATTGAAAGAATAATTATAGACAAAAATAAAGGAGAAAAATTAATGATACAAAGTTTAAGAGTAAGATCGCGTATTGGTAAAGATGGACTTTTACAAATTCAGTTACCACAGGCTAAAGAAGGAACTGAACTTGATATTATTGTTGTTTATGAATTAACATCACTACCGGAACAAACACCAATAGAAGAAACTATGAAATTAAGTGATTTTTATGGATGTATTCAAGATGAAACATTTATCAGACATCCACAATGTATTATGCACTGATGCAAAGTTTAAGTTGCAAAAAGCTATTGTGAAAGTGTTGAGTTTTCTCAGCTTTGTCGCGGGTCTTCATCTGGTGGATGCCAACCACCTTTTATCCAAAAACGACGCGCTTTGATAATAGAACCTTCATTATGCCTTTCATCATTGAGGTCTAAGCGATTACAAGTAGCCCTTCCTGTAGCAGTAATACCAATAATTTTTAAACCATCTGCTGACCAAATAAAATGGTCAGACCATTTCTGTTTTCGAGGATTGAATATGGGAATGATATCTCCAGTTTCTGGATCGATACCAGTTGTGACATTATAGCGATATCCGTTACAACGTTGACAAGCTAAAGCTAAATTTTCAGGGTCATTTGATGAACCAGGAATAGACTGGGGGATAATATGATCAATAGCAAATAACGCTGCACTTGCTTCTTCTAAAGAATGACAGTATTCACAAGGAAATTTTGCTCTTTCTCTGACTAATTTTTTGGTTGTCTCGTTAACTGTCATGATTCAGCAATTATTTTTGCATTCAATAAAGTAAAAATCCTGTCCAGTTCTAATATTCCTGCTAGTTCAGCTTCTTCTGTTGTAGTTAACATTCCTGCTTTATTTTTATCAGCAAGTTCTTCTAACCTAGATTGTAATTCTGGAGTGAATTTAAACAAGTTCAAATTTCTGACTTTGCTGATTTCAATTCCAGATTCTATCCAGTATGAGGGTTGAATCATTACTTGAGTCATCATAGAATTATTTTAATAATTTTGATAACTTTTATATTATAACATAGTCAACAATAAAAATATGGATAATTTAAAATATTTTTTGTCAGAATCAGATATTTTCATTATGTTGGGTTACGTTCCTTAATTTAAGCTAGAAGATGAGCGATTACTAGGTCGCACTAACTTAATTGAGACTTTATATGTTTAGAAACTTGTTTTAAAATTTCTTCAATATCAACAGGTAAATATGGAAAAACAGAATCTTCAGAACCATCATGTAGATGATGAGGATAGGTTGCAATTTCAGGATGATGAGGTGCGTTGTCCCAACGTTTTATTAGTTCTCTATTTTCAGTTTGCCAATGGAAACTATATTTAATTATTTCTACTTGTCCTGATGCTATTTTAAAAAATTCAAACATTTCTAAAAAGCTACCATTTTTTAATGTCAAACGATAACGCCATAGTCCTTTATCAGTTTGTGCTTCTTCTCGAAGAATAGTTAAATTTACGACTTCTGGACAAAGTGCAATTACAGATTTTATCCATGCCAAATAGTCATCGGCATTTTTAACATTTTTCATAAAGCTTGTTCTAATTTATGGATTTTTTGTAAAATATCTTTGCGGAGTTCGCATAAGCCAAACCACTCAAAATAATCCATTTCATCCCCTAAACTTCCTGAGTTAAATTGTTCTACAAATTGTTCAGATGTGAGTTGATATTTTTTCTCAAATTGTTCTAAATCAGAGTTGTAGATAGCTAATTTTTGACTATGACGGGTTAAGATTACATTTAAAAGTTGTCCAATAATTCGTTCTAATTCTGTGTTATCGCTACAGTTTTCACTCAGCAATTCTAATTTTTCTAATGTATTCATAATTTTAAATTGCATGAAGTTGATTAGCTTTGCATATTTTAGCACATTTTATATTTTTTGTCTGAATCAGGATAACCAGGATTAAAGGATGTACAGGATGTTATAATATTTATAAACTTTCACCAAAATATACAGTTATGGCGATCGCTATTTCCCTAACTCCAGAACTAGAAGCAAGACTACGTGAAAAAGCAACCCAACAAGGAAAAGATATCAGTTTAGTTGCGGCTGAATTATTGAAAAATATCCTAGACTGGGAATTAGAAGATTCACAAGCAGCTATTCAAGGTATTCAGCAAGGATTAGATGATTTTGAAGCAGGTCGCTTTCGGTCTTTTGATGATTTTGCCGAAGAACAACGTCGTAAATATAACCTGCCCCGTGAAGTATGAAATACTATATTGATATCTCTAGTGTAGCAGAAGTGGAGGCTGATAAAGCATTTTTACAAATGTCTCAAATAACTTCTCCTGAAAATGCAAGTCAGTGGTATGCAGGGTTACTACGACTAATTGAATCTTTATCAAAAATGCCAAAACGATGTTCTTTAGCTAGAGAAAATGATTATTTTAGTCAAGAAATGCGGCAGATAATTTATAGAAAAGGACGCAACGCATACAGGATAATTTTCACAATTATAGAAGGAGAAGAAATTTCTACAGTTCGTGTTCTTCATATTCGTCATGCAGCACAGCAGACTATAGGTGAAGTTCCTGATGAATTTGAACAAGAATAATATCGCATTTTTGATGAGATATTTTCTGAATCAGGATACCCAGGACACCCTTCGGGAAGTCAAAAGTCAAAAGTCAAAAAATTCTTGATTTTAATAAGGATTTACAGGATGTGGTTGTTTGATTGTCTATAAAATATACAGATTTTGGGATGATAGATAAGTTATCAGTTAAATTATTCGCTGTTATTTCTTGACTATTACTGTAACTGGATTTTATAATCTTCAAATCTTCACAGACAATTTATCAATAACAATCTGTCTGATAGCGTAGCGTGGCGCAAGCCATATCAGGATAACCAGGATTGGAGGATTTTCAGGATGTTGTTGTTTGATTGTCTATAAAATATAGAGATTTTGGGATGATAGATAAGTTATCAGTTAAATTATCCGCTGTTAATTCTTGACTATTACTGTAACTGTATTTTATAATCTTCAAATCTTCACAGACATTTTATCAATAACAATCCTGTACATCCTCAAATCCTGGACATCCTGATTCAGACAATTACAATTTCAGCATCCCACCAATAACTTACAAATCACAATCCTGTAAATCCTAAAATCCTGGACATCCTGATTCTGACAAAAAATATGAATCAGATATTTTTATTATGTTGGGTTGTGTTCCTTAATCTAAGCTAGAAGATGAGCGATCGCACTAGGAATTGATTCCAATAAAACATAGTATGAGTAGTATGAGCAGAGTAATGTAGCTATCTGTGTGTTGTAGTTCAATAGTTTTAATTACTACATAGTGATTGAGTTAAATTTATTCGTTCAGGGTATAACTTACGCAAAATGACAAGATACTGAACCATAAAAAACACGAAATAATCACGATTTAAGACAGTTTTTACTAAAAAATGACCTAGATTATATCTCGAAAATTTTAGCATTTCAGGCTTTTAAAGGTAAAAATGCTGATAATTCCTGTAAAAATCTATAGACATAATGAACTAAATTATGGTAAAAAGGGAGACTAGATAATCTTAGTTAAAGTTTTGGAGTTTATATGATGTCGAGTGATCGCCTGGGTCAAGTTGAGAACCTTCTGAGCCGTTATCGTAAACAGTTGTCAGGCAAGGAATTAGCATTAACAACAACCCCCGATGAAGACAAGGAGAGAATTAAGCAGCAGATCATCGACTTGAAAGCACAGATCCTCCCGTATGAGCAAGAATACTGGGAACTGATATCACAGCAATCAGAATCTATTGAAATTTCAGAACAACAAGCAGAGGTTGTAGTTGCAGAAATTGTGAACCAAGTAGGTAAAATCGAGGTAAGCTCATCTAGCTATCCTGATGAAGTCCTTAATCTTTTAAAGGAAATTCGAGATAAACTGAATCAGCCAGGTAAGTCAGCAGCAGCAAAGCTTAAAGGAGTAATTTCTTCAATACCTCCTTTTGTGGGAATTTCTTACGAAGCAGAGTTAGATACAGAAGATTTCTTGCGTAAAAATTTCCCAACTTTTATTAAATTAATGCCAGGAATCATTAAAAAAAAACAACTTTCTTAAATTACAGTGAGGAACAATTCAGCAATTTAAGTACCTCTTCTAGGTTCAAGATAGAAGTAACAAAAGATTTTAGAGATTTTCTTGAGAATACTGGAATAAAGTTTGCACATCGAAGTCGTGAATCTATTTCTCTTAATGATTTATTTGTCTTTCCTAAATTAAAAGTCATAAAGGAATCATTAGAAACATTACCATCAACTATTTTAGGTGAAAATCTATTAAAAGATGATAGCCGTATCCTTATTTTAGGAGATGAGCAATCTGGCAAAACTTCTCTTGCAAAAAAAATATTTCAAGATGCTCTTTCTAGCGGATTCTTACCTTTACTTCTTAATGGGGCAACCATAAAAAATTCTAATATTAAGGAACTAATTCCAAAGCTAGTTTCAGATATATATCAATCGCTGTCTGCGGAAGAATTCCTTCAAAGAGATAATCTTCTCTGTATTGTCGATGATATATCAGCAAGTACAATTAATAAGAGAGGAAAAAGTAAACTGATAGCAAATCTTAATTCGATTTTTCCTCGTACTATTTTGATTGCAGAGGACTCATTTAGATTTGTTTTACCTGATTTTCCTGAACTTGATGATTATAAGAAGTTGGAAATTCTACCTTTCGGTAATGTCCATCTTGGCGAACTAATTAATAAATGGGTTGCACTAGAATTAACTGAAGAAGTAGATGATCAGCAAGTTTGGGCAAAAAAAGATGAATTGCGGCTTCATGTGGACTCACTTGTACGAAAAAATATAGTCCCTGCAAAACCATTTCATATATTGATGCTTCTTCAGTCTTTCGAGACAATGACTACACAAAGACTTGAACTTACTGCTTACGGACACTGTTATCAGTATCTAATCTATCAAGCTCTAGAGAGTGTTCATGTAAAACAATCCGACATTGAAAAATACCTCAATGTTTTATCAGAACTTGGGGGAGCAATTTTAGAATCTCGATCCGAAAGTCTTAATGATTCAGAGTTGCAGCTATTCTTTAAAGAATACTCAAATAAATTTCTTCCAGTAGATCAAGAAAAAATAATTACTGATTTAGTCAATTCATTTATTTTACAACGATCAGAAACTGGTCTAAAGTTTCGTTACCGTTATCTATTTTACTTCTTTGCTGCAAAAAAATTGGCTGATACTCTTCACCGAGGAGAGGAAGCTAAAAGGAAAATACAAAATCTAGTCAATAAAATTCATCTCGAAAAGGCATCGAACATAGTTCTGTTTCTTACGCATCATTCCAAAGATCCGTGGATTCTTGATGAAATCCTAATTTCTGTCATGGATATTTTTTCTGATGAGTCAGAAGTAACATTAGAAGCAGGTTCTTTATCTTTTCTTCAAGATTTTGTTAAAGAAATACCTGACCTTGTTTTAGAGAATCGTGATGCAAGGCAAGAACGATTAAAAAATGATAATCAGAAAGATATTATTGATCAACAGGAAGATGATAATAGCCTTATAGAAGATGATGAAAATTTAGAAAACTTCATGGTAAAAGTGAACAAAGTATTTCGCGCAATTGAAGTCTGTGGACAAATTTTAAGAAATCGACTTGGATCACTAGAGAGAAATGTTCTAGAGTCAATTTATGAAGAATCACTTTCTGTTTCACTAAGATTTCTTAATGTCTTTCTAAGATTTTCGGAATGCGTGCGAGAAGAGTCAATTAGAAAAATTAAAAAGATATCAGAAGAGAATCCAAATCGTCCCAATTCCAAAATTATTCGAGAAATTGAGTCTTTTTACTTAGGGATTAATTACATGGTTATTTTGGCAATGCTTTACAAAATTTCTTTTTCTCTAGGTTCTGACAAGGGTAGAGAAATTTATAGTAAAGTAACCGAAACAAAAAATAATCCTTCATTACGATTGATTCAACAAATTATTGAATTGCAATTTGAAAAAAGATTAGATATTGATAAGATTGAAAAATTACACTTAGAATTCTCCAAAAATCCTGTTTGTGATCGCTTTTTAAAACAGATTATTTTACGCCATTTATATATGCACGATATAGGTTATAAGGAACGTCAAAAAATAGCAACCAAGCTTAATATTTCGATGCCAGTACAGCGTTCAATTTGTATAGCATCAAAGATAAACCCGAATTAATTTAACTCCTAACTCCTAAGATACACATTTGACAACCTTTAACACTGAAAATCAAAACGGTGCGTTAATGAAATGTAACGCACCTTACAATTAACTAACTATAAGCCTCCATCGGTAAACAAGAACAAACAAAATTCCTATCCCCAAAAGCCGCGTCAATTCTCCCCACACTTGGCCAGAACTTATATTCCTTATTCCAAGGTGCAGGATAAGCAGCTTGTTCACGGGAATAGGGATGATTCCACTCACCAATAATCAAACTTTCCGCAGTGTGAGGGGCATTTTTCAAAACATTATCTTCAATGTCCATCTTACCAGATTCAATTGCCGCAACTTCCTCACGAATCGCAATCAAAGCATCACAAAAACGATCTAATTCCTGTTTAGATTCACTTTCCGTTGGTTCAACCATAATTGTCCCAGCAACAGGCCAAGAAACAGTAGGTGCATGAAAACCATAATCCATTAACCGCTTCGCAACATCATCAATTTCAATCTGCGCTGATTTCTTCAAACTTCGCAAATCTAAAATACATTCATGTGCCACCAAACCATTTTTTCCCTGATACAAAACCGGATAATATGACTCTAATTTCTTAGCGATGTAATTAGCATTCAAAATGGCAATTTTGGTTGCTTCCGTCAACCCATCTGCACCCATCATGATAATATACATCCAAGAAATCACTAGGATACTTGCACTACCCCACGGTGCAGCCGAAACAGCACCCAAATCACCACCCATTCTCACCACAGAATGTCCTGGTAAAAACGGTACAAGGTGGGAAGCGACACCAATGGGACCCATACCGGGACCACCACCACCATGAGGAATACAGAAGGTTTTGTGTAAATTCAAATGACAGACATCTGCACCAATATCACCAGGACGACAAATACCTACTTGGGCATTCATATTAGCGCCGTCCATGTAAACTTGTCCACCGTGACTATGAATTACCGCACAAATTTCTTGAATTGCTTCTTCAAATACCCCATGAGTTGATGGATATGTCACCATTAAAGCTGATAATTCATGACTATGTTTTTCAGCTTTAGCTTTTAAATCCTCAACATCAATATTACCGTGATCATCACAAGCAACTCCCACAACTTTCATTCCACACATTACCGCACTCGCGGGATTTGTTCCATGTGCAGATTGCGGAATTAAACAAATATTTCTGTGTCCTTCTCCGCGACTTTGATGATATTCATGAATTACCAACAGTCCCGCATATTCACCTTGAGACCCTGCATTTGGTTGTAAGGAAATTCCGGCAAAACCTGTAATTTCTCCTAACCATGCTTCTAGTTGTTGGAAGAGAATTTGATAACCTCTGGTTTGGGAAATTGGCGCAAAAGGATGGATTTTACCAAATTCTGCCCAAGTTACCGGAATCATTTCCGAAGTTGCGTTTAACTTCATGGTACAAGAACCCAAGGGAATCATTGAAGTTGTTAATGATAAATCCTTGCTTTCTAGTTGATGTAAATAACGTAATAATTCAGTTTCTGAATGATAACGGTTAAAAACTGGATGGGTGAGATATTTACTTTGACGTGATAATTGAGAATGAGAAACTGGTAATTCTTCAACGGTAAAAGGTAATTGATCTTTCAGCGCGAAAACTTGCCAAAGGTCAATTAAATCTGCTTCTGTCGTAGTTTCATCTAAAGAAATACCCACAGTTGAATTATCAAAAATGCGTAAATTGATATTTCTCTCATTTGCAGCGTCGAGAATTGCTTCTAATTTCGTATTTCCTAATTCTACCCGCAAGGTATCAAAGAAGTTTTCCGAACTGATTTTATAACCTAATTTTTTCAGTCCTGCTGCTAAAGTTGCGGTAAGTTCATGGATATTTTGGGCGATCGCTCTCAGTCCGTCCGGTCCATGATAAACTGCATACATACTCGCCATCACTGCCAATAAAACCTGCGCTGTGCAGATATTACTCGTAGCTTTATCTCTGCGGATATGTTGTTCACGGGTTTGTAAAGCTAGACGGTATGCAGGTTTGCCATGAATATCTTTTGATACCCCCACAATTCGCCCTGGAACAAGTCGTTTATACTCTTCTTTCGTCGCAAAATAAGCAGCGTGTGGTCCCCCAAATCCCAAGGGAATACCGAAGCGTTGGGTGCTACCTACGGCAATATCAGCCCCTAATTCACCGGGAGATGTTAGCAATAATAAGCTCAAAGGATCTGCGGCTACAGTCACCAATGCACCCTGAGCATGAGACTTTGTGATAAAATCGCAGTAGTCGTAAATAGTACCGTCGGTTGCGGGATATTGCAGAACTGCACCAAAGATAGTTTCGGAAAAATCAAAGGTTTGATGATTACCGATAATGATATTTATGCCTAAAGGTTTTGCACGTGTTTGCAATACATCAATGGTTTGGGGATGACATTCACTAGAAACAAAATAGTTATGGGATTTATTTTTGCAGATACCATAACTCATACTCATTGCTTCTGCTGCTGCTGTTGCTTCATCTAATAACGATGCGTTAGCAATTTCTAAACCTGTTAAATCAATAATCATGGTTTGGAAATTTAACAACGCTTCCAAACGTCCTTGGGCAATTTCTGGCTGATAGGGGGTGTATGCTGTATACCAACCGGGGTTTTCTAAGATGTTGCGCTGAATGACTGCGGGGGTAATACAATCATAATAACCCATGCCGATAAATGAGCGATAAACCTGATTTTTATCGGCTATTTGTTTTAATTTTGCTAACGCTGCATATTCGCTTTGTGCTGCTGGTAGTTGTAGGGTTTTGTTAAACTGAATTCCCTGGGGTACGGTTTTATCAATTAAGTCATCTAGGTTACTTAAACCTAAGACTTCCAGCATTTGCTGAATATCATCGGAATTGGGTCCAATGTGTCTTTGTGCAAAGCTGCTGAGTTTTTGACTGGTTTGGGCTAAAATGTGAGGACGTGGGGGATTGGATACCACAAATTTGTCTCCAGATGCTACGGTTTAATATATTGTAATGATTACTTTGATATTTTACGGTTTTTTCTAGGATGTAAATTACTGACTTGTTACTTCAGGTCAGGATTTTTATTATCTATAGATTTGTCAACAAAAATTTAGTTTGCTTAAACGGGAGCATACCAAATGTGTAATAGCAATGACATAATGCGAATTTATTATGCTAGTTCACTGAGTGGTTGTTAATGTTAATTAAATTTAGATTTTAGATGTCTAAAAGTGACTGCATCTACCTGGATTAATTAGTAGTTTCTGGAAATGTAAAGACGTTTCCTCAAACGTCTTTACATTACATTTTAGGAGTTGTAAATGATGAATTAATTACTCACCTTCCACCAAATCGCGGTATTCAACCGCTGTTAATGTATCATCAATCTCACTAAAATCATCAACACGCACCTTAATAAACCATCCTTCACCATAGGAATCATCAGCTATGAGTTCAGGCGCATCAACCATAGCTTCATTGCATTCTACCACTGTTCCACTCACTGGTGATTTGAGTTCTTCAACAGCTTTGACGGATTCAATTCTGCCAAAGGTCTCATCCTTGTTAATAGCATCACCTACCTCTGGCAATTCTAAAAACACGATATCACCTAATTGATCCACCGCAAACTCAGTAATGCCAATAGTCGCTATTTCACCATCTAGTCTGACATACTCATGGGAATCTAGATAACGCAGATCCTGGGGATATTCAAAAGACATAGCACTTCCTCTTCCACGTAAAAAAAATAGTCAGGACTTATGCAACTGGCACATTGGTAGGGTGCGTCAGACTGCATAAATACTGCAAATAAACAGATTGTTGATATCTGACGCACCCTACAACAGATTTTTGGTGTTACAAGAGTAACCCAAAAGACATTATTCCTCAAAAACCTCACAACTTAATCAGTTGCTAACACGATTTTTTGAGCGATAAAAAGGACGCTTCACAACTGTTGCTGGATAAGCTTTACCGCGAATCTCCACTTCTAGCTGTTGTTTAACCTTTGCTAAGGATGTGGGAACATAAGCTAAAGCAATAGGATAACTGAGAGTGGGTGAGAGAGTACCACTAGTGACTTCTCCGACAACTTCACCTGCGGCTAAAACTGGGTAGCCATGACGGGCTATATTCCGTCCTTGAGTTTGCAAACCTATGAGTTTACGCTGCACTCCCTGGGCTTTTTGCTGTTCTAAAACACTACGTCCAATAAAATCTCCTTTGGTATCTAAATGTACTAACCACCCCAAACCAGCTTCTAAGGGTGTAATTGTATCATCAATATCTTGTCCATAAAGTGCCATTGCTGCTTCCAGACGTAGGGTATCTCTACAACCAAGTCCACAAGGAAGGACACCAGCATGATTAAGATGTTGCCATAATTCCAACCCCAGATGGTGATCTACCATGACTTCAAAGCCATCTTCTCCTGTATAACCTGTACGGGCAAGGAATGCTGGTTGATCGAAAATGGTTGTTTCTAAATGCCCAAAAGCTTTGATTGAGCTTAGATTTGCTGTTACCAAAGATTGAAGATAGCTAGTAGCTTTTGGACCTTGAACAGCAATTAAGATTTGATCCCGTGATATGTCTTGAAATTGAACCGTATCTGGGTCAAGATGCTGTAATATCCAAGTTTTATCTTTGTGAGTGGTGGCTGCATTGACGATAATTACCACCTTTTGAATATCAGTAGTATCTGTACCTTGAAAGTAAATAATAATATCGTCAATGATTCCCGCTTGATGATTTAATAATACAGTGTATTGGGCTTGACCTGGATGTAAACGACTCAAATCGGAAGGAACTAATGTATCAAGTTGGGAAATCAGGTTTTTGCCTTGGAGAGTAAATTTACCCATGTGGGAAATATCGAACATCCCGGCTGCATTTCTTACAGCTTGATGTTCATGAGTAATACCGCTATATTGTACCGGCATTTGCCAACCACCAAAGCTGGTAAAGCGGGCTTTGAGTTCTACACCCTGTTTGTATAAAGGGGTTTGCGCTAGAGATTCGGTGATATTTTCGGAATTAGCCACGGTATTTTAGGATTATGCGATCGCACCTCAACTTTATCTATCCTACGGGATGTGTTCTGATTTAAGGGACTTCCAAATAAAAAAAACGACTTGTCGTAGAAGTCGGGGATCTATTCACTTGTACGGTTTAATAGTTAATAGTGGAATTGTTGAGATTTATTAAGCAAAAATTATGAAGTATTGGCAAATACTCGCTAGTGTTGTTTTAGCTGTGGTGTTGTTTGTGTCTCCCTTATCAGCACAAGCAGCAAGTTCTTCCAGCATTACCCGTTCTGCTGGTGATGAAGTCCAAGGTCAAGATTTTTCTGGACAAAATTTAATCGGTACTGAGTATACCAATGTGAAGTTAGAAAATACTAACTTTAGCAATGCTAACTTACGGGGTGTTGTGTTTAACGGTACTATATTGGAAGGAGTAAATTTACATAATGTAGATTTTCGTCAAGGTATAGCTTATTTAGCAAAGTTCAAAAATGCTGATTTTAGTGATGCACTATTAACAGATGCCATGATGCTGCGTTCAGTTTTTGATCATGTTGATGTCACTGGTGCAGATTTCACTAATGCAATTTTAGATGGGGTAGAAATCAAAAAACTTTGTGTTAATGCTAGTGGTGTAAATTCTAAAACTGGTGTAGATACTCGTGAATCTTTAGGTTGTAAATAAGTATACTCAAAACGGCTTAATTATTTGATTCTATAGGTAGGGGTTTAGCACTGCTAAACCCCTACACATCCAGGTTTCGTAATCTTGCAAAAGTCCATGTCTCAACCGTGTTTAGTATGGCTGTGACTTAAAAAACTTCATATTTAGATCCCCAACTGATCAAAAAATTGGGGATCAACACTACTGTTACCATTTTGATATGAAGATACGGTAAAATCTGCCTGAGCAAATGAATATAAAATATCTAAAATATAAAAAACAGATTTGAGCAAAGTAAATTAAACAGTCGTGAGTCAAACCGGGAAAAAGCTACACAGCAGTAAACCTACATATTACTCCCTATTAGGACTGCACCCTTCCGCGTCAGTGATAGATATCCGCCGCGCTTATCGGGAACTGAGCAAACAGTATCACCCAGATACCACAGAATTACCTGATTATGTTGCTACCGCTAAATTTCAGGAAATTAACGAAGCGTATGCTACCCTCAGTCATCCAGAACAGCGTTTCAGTTATGATTTAAAGATTGGGTACTCTCGCTTTGGCGTGATTCAAGCACCAACAGATTTAAACAATTCCGTGCATAAACCTTATGATTACTCAAAATCAATGTATCTTGATGCGAGCGATCGCCCTCTATCCTCTGGAGAAATATTTGTATTATTTGTGTTAAGTTTAACAATTGTGGGTTGTTTAATACTAGCGATCGCTATTGGTATCATTCGTGGTGAATCTAGTTTACAAACCCAACTTACCCCAACCACCCATATTTCACAATTTCCACAACCGATACCAACCAATAATTTTCAATCTTGAATTTCCTATGCCTACTTTATCTGCCGACACACCACTGTATAACCATTCTTTGCCACAAATTGAACAATGGCTAAAAGACCAAGGTTGTCAACAAGATGAAACTGAGTTACACTGCTGGCGCTTGCAAAAACCAAGTTGGCAAGCAGAACTATGGTTAGATATCGAGCAAATTACAGTCCGATATATTCAAGCAGCAGAACCCACTCAAAATATCCAACGTTCTTTTAAATATTCCCTGAGTCGGCAAGATATTCAAGCAGCAGTTTTTTCTGGTCCTTAAGTCCAATTCCAGCATCGCTTTTGCATCCTACAAACAAACTCATGACAGAAATAATCAGCTTAATTATTCTCCCAAAAGTTAGAATTTAGGAGTATTTCTAACTCCGATGAATACTGCCATTCTGAAGGAAAATTGACTGATTTATACTCATTACTGACATTAGCTAAACTTCGTCGCCAAGCCTCCTTAAAACTCGTATCCCATAGAGACTTGAGACTGGGTACTTGGGTAATTAATACATCAAGTTCAGTTCGTTGTGTGCGAATCGTGCGTTCCCAGCCATTATAATCGTAGGGTAAGTCAACATATAATCGCTTGAGTAAATGTTCTAGTAATACAATTAAACGACTCAGTAGTTCTCTTTTTTGCGAAGTTCCCAAAGCCTCTACTTCCTCAATCAGATTTTCAATATCCAAGGTTTCAAAATCCCGTTTTTTGAGCTTGGCAACAGTATCTTCAACCCAGAGTAAAATATCTTGATCATAGAGGGATAGTGTCATATTTAATTTTTCTCCCAAATCTTACTATTGAATATAGCATTACTTCCTAAACCTTACCAAATCTCCGTTCTCGTTGTTGATAGGCACATAAAGCCCGGTGAAATTCCTTTCTATCAAAATCTGGCCAGAGAGTATCAGTAATATAAATTTCCCCATAGGCCATTTGCCAAAGTAAGAAATTAGATAATCGCATTTCTCCACTGGTACGGATCAATAAATCTGGATCTTTTATTCCGGCTGTATATAAATGACTTTCAAATAATTCTTCAGAAATTTCATCAGGATTTAATATACCCTGCTGTACCTTTTGAGCGATCGCTCGACAAGCCTGTAAAATTTCTTGTCTACCGCCATAATTAGTAGCTACTGTAAACTTAATGCTGAGATTATCCTTAGTTTCTGCCATTGAGCGAGAAATTTCTGCTTGCAGGGATTTTGGTAAAGCTTGCAAATTGCCCACAAACTGAATCTGCACATTCTCCTCTATCATTTCCCGTAATTCTTGCCGCAAAACCCGCTGGAACAAACTCATTAAAAACTCCACCTCTTCCTGTGGCCTTTTCCAGTTCTCCGTAGAAAAAGCATAGGCAGTCAGGGCTTTAATACCCCAATCCTTACAACAGTGCAGCAAATCCTTGAGGGCATCCACTCCCCGCTTATGCCCCATAATTCGGGGTAGACCTTGACGTTTAGCCCATCGACCATTGCCATCCATAATCACCGCAACGTGCTGGGGAAGTAATTCTTTTTTTAAATCAGAGGGTAAATATTGCAGTTCAGTATGTTGTGTTGTCATTTTTCGGTCTTATTTTTTTGGCGAGAAGCCGTCGATGGTAATCTGAGTAAACGTGAAAGCAGTGCTAGTGTCTGAGCAGCAATCTGACTAATTAGACTGAAAAGACCAGGTGCTACAGCTTCCCGATCTACAGTGGGCGAAAATCGAGCCTCTAAAGACTCTTTTAGCTTTCTAATCGTCAATGGTCTGTATAGAGTTCCTCGTTCCGCTAAAGAAATAGAACCCGTTTCTTCTGATACAACGACACAAATACAATTTTCGACCCGCTCAGTAATTCCCATTGCTGCCCGATGGCGTGTACCCAGCTGGCGCGAGGCTGTGCGTCCTGAAAGTGGTAAAATTATACCCGATGATACAATCCGCGAACCACGGATCAAGGTTGCCCCATCATGCAATAAAGTTTTTGGCTGAAAAATTGTTTGTATCAGTTCCTTAGACACCTCTGCATTTAACTTTACTCCAGGTACGGAAAAATCTCGCTCATCAATTGGACCGGAAGTTTCCAAAATCAGCAAAGCGCCAATCCGATTTTTTGACAGTTCTTTCACAGCATCAACAATTTCATCAATCACGCTATCAGATTTAGGGACTGCCAAGCGGTTCGGTTGAAATAACAGTCTGAACTCACCCCGTCCCAATTGTTCCAAAAATCGGCGAAACTCTGATTGCAGTGCTACAGCCATTGCTACAGCACAACCAATTACCAGCTTTTCCAGAACGAAATTGAGTAAAGGTAGTCCTAAAGTGCCACTTAATGCTGAAGCCAACATCAAGAGTATGAATCCCCGCACCATCCACAGCGTTCGGCGTTCACTAATAATCACCAGGATCATGTATGTCAACGCCAGCACTAACAGAATATCCAGAGTCCTAAGCAGCAAGGACTGTGACCATCCCATGTTTGTCGTCAGCCATTGCTTCCACCAATCTCTCATGACATCTGGATTCTAATAGTCATTTGTCATTTGTCATTTGTCATTAGTCATTGGTTCTTAGCTAATAACTAATGACCAAGGACTAATGACTATTTAAGTCTTTCTGGTAGGCAATCTTGTCGAATTATGTCTTGATAAGATTCGCGTTGCAAAATTAAATTTGCTTCGCCATTCGCCACTAAAACAGCTGCCGGTCGAGGCAACCGATTATAGTTAGATGCCATACTGTAATTGTATGCACCAGTTCCCATAACTACGAGAATATCACCTGGTTCAGTTTTTGGCAGTTGGGCATTTTTAATCAGGATATCTCCTGATTCGCAATGTTTACCTGCCAATGTGACTGTTTCTGTTAAGGAAGCAGACATTTTATTTGCAACTACCGCCCGATAAACCGATTGATATGTTATGGGACGGGGATTATCAGACATTCCCCCATCAATCGTTACATAAGTACGAATATCGGGAATGGTTTTAGCAGAACCAATAGTGTAGGCGGTAACGCAAGCTGTGGCAATTAGCGATCGCCCTGGTTCACACAGTAATTTAGGTAAGGGCAAATTTTCAGCCGCACAAGCTTCTTGTACTACTTCACAAATCGCCTTTGACCATTCTGCAATGCTGGGGGGATCGTCTGATTCTATGTACTTAATCCCTAAACCACCACCAACATTTAACTCTGTCAGTTCCAAGTTATATTTGGCCGCATCCCGCAACCACTGTACCATCACAGCAGCCAAATCTCGATGGGGTTGACGTTCAAAAATTTGTGAACCAATATGAGCGTGTAAACCCACACAGTTTAAATCTGGTTGTTTGCTGACAAAGGCAAAAACTTCTTCTAAATCATTGGGATCAAAACCAAATTTACTATCTAAATGTCCAGTGCGAATATATTCGTGAGTATGACATTCTATCCCCGGAGTTAACCGCAACATTATACGGATGGGGTGGTGGGGTGGTGGGGTGGTGGGGAGAGAATCACTCCCTATCTTCCTATCTGCCACTTCTACCAAGGTATGTAATTCATACCAGTTATCTACGACAATGGTACAACCTGACTCGATAGCTAAAATTAGTTCATCACGAGATTTATTATTACCGTGTAGGTAGATTTTCTCTGGACTCACGCCAGCTTCTAAAGCTGTGTACAATTCACCACCAGATACTACATCTATTCCTAAACCTTCTGAAGCCACAATGGCACAAACTGCTAAACAATTCCATGCTTTAGAGGCGTACAATACTTGAGATTCACCTTTGTAGTATTGTTTGAATGTATCCCGGTATTGTTGACAAGCAGTTCGCAGGGTTTGTTCATCTAAAATATATAAAGGTGAACCAAACTGCTGAACCAGTGTTGTAACATCACACCCACCGATTTCCAGGGAGTCGTGATGATTAACTTTGGCGCTCAAGGGTAAAAGTTCTTGATTAGGCGAAGTTGTAACACTGCGTCTTTGAGATAAATATTGATTACCAGAAGGTTGAACTTCGACGGGATGAGTCGATACCATAACTTATAAAAGCTGTCCTTGTGACAATGACGGGCATGAGTTAGTCTCTCGATTCCTAGTTTACAGCTTTGCTGGTAATGGATGATTAGTAATTAGGTTGTTCACCATCCCTATCTCCCCACTTCCTCAATTCTAAGTCCCCTTAACCGTGAAATTATTAGACTTAAAACTTCAATCTTTGACTTCAGAGCATTTAAGTAATTTATTAGAACTTGATAAAGCTTGCTTTGATGGTTTGTGGACTCTGGAAGGCTACCGACGAGAGTTGGAAAGTCCCAACAGTCTTTTTTTGGGTTTATTTTCCCCGTTTTCTGGTTCTGAGTTGCTGGGAATGGGTTGTTTTTGGTCAATTTTAGAGGAAGCACACATTACGATTTTGGCGGTTCATCCTCAATATCACTGTCAAGGTTTAGGACAGGCTTTATTGTATTCTTTACTGAAGGCCGCAAGCGATCGCGGTTTGGAACGAGCAACCTTGGAAGTCCGAGTTTCCAACCAAGAGGCCATCTCTCTATATCAAAAATTTGGCTTTAAAACTGCTGGCAGACGACCCCGTTACTATAAAGATAATGATGAAGATGCCCTGATTTTGTGGCTTTCTGACTTACAACAGCCAAAATTTCTCAAAGATTTGGATAATTGGTATATTATTGTGAGCGATCGCCTCCAAAAATCCTCTTGGTCTTTAATAATTCATAATTCATAATTCATCACGAGGTAACTACCCCCCAATCATCTTATTGACAAAAAATGTAATTGTCCGCAACACATTTATATCAGAATTTTAAATTCTTGAGTCGATGTTCATTTAAAAAACTTATAGTAAATGAGAAAAATTTGACAAAGTACCAGAAAATATGATATTTAATTCTGTTTGGGACTAGATCAACAAAATCTCAACATTGGCGGTATATAGTTTGTGATTAGTCCCACAAAAGCTGGTAAATTCGACCTCCTCAGCACACTAGCTACACAAAAAGTAATAAAAATTTAAAAATTAACCCATCAACTTGTCTGGTGGCTAAAGGATGTCTATTTTCTTGATACAGATATCCAAAATTTTAGCCTGTGCTAAAATCAGCATACCGGCACGACGCAGGTGATGGGAAAAATGCCATGTTTGAACGCTTCACAGAAAAAGCCATTAAGGTAATCATGCTGGCCCAAGAAGAGGCCCGCCGTTTAGGTCACAACTTTGTTGGAACTGAGCAGATCCTCCTGGGTCTGATTGGGGAAGGCACAGGAGTAGCCGCCAAGGTTCTAAAGTCAATGGGTGTCAATCTTAAAGATGCCCGCATTGAAGTTGAAAAAATCATAGGCCGAGGTTCCGGCTTTGTGGCCGTGGAAATTCCGTTTACGCCACGGGCAAAGCGGGTTTTAGAACTATCCTTGGAAGAAGCACGCCAACTAGGGCATAACTACATTGGCACCGAGCATCTGCTGTTGGGCCTCATCCGCGAAGGGGAAGGTGTAGCAGCCAGAGTGCTAGAAAACCTGGGTGTAGATTTGTCTAAGGTGAGAACCCAAGTGATTAGGATGTTGGGAGAAACTGCGGAAGTTACTCCTGGCGGTTCTTCCGGTCGCACAAAAACCCCGACTTTGGATGAATTCGGCTCTAATTTGACCCAAATGGCCGTTGATAACAAACTCGATCCCGTGGTGGGACGCGCCAAGGAAATCGAGCGTGTGATTCAAATTTTGGGTCGCCGGACTAAAAATAATCCAGTGTTGATTGGTGAACCTGGGGTTGGTAAAACAGCCATTGCTGAAGGTTTAGCCAGCCGCATCGCTAACAAAGATGTCCCGGATATCTTGGAAGACAAGCGGGTGGTGACACTGGATATTGGTTTGCTTGTAGCAGGTACTAAGTACCGGGGTGAATTTGAAGAACGACTAAAAAAAATCATGGATGAAATCCGCTCTGCGGGTAATGTCATCCTGGTAATTGACGAAGTTCACACTTTGATTGGTGCAGGTGCAGCTGAAGGGGCAATTGATGCAGCAAATATCCTCAAGCCAGCTTTGGCCAGGGGTGAGTTGCAATGTATCGGTGCGACTACTTTGGATGAGTACCGGAAGCACATTGAACGGGATGCAGCGTTGGAAAGACGCTTCCAGCCTGTGATGGTGGGTGAGCCTTCCGTTGATGAAACAATTGAAATTTTATATGGTTTGCGCGAACGCTATGAAGCACACCACAAGTTAAAAATCTCCGATGAAGCTTTAGTAGCGGCTGCAAAATTGTCTGATCGATATATTAGCGATCGCTATTTACCAGATAAAGCCATCGACTTGGTTGATGAAGCAGGTTCTCGCGTCCGCTTGATTAACTCCCAGCTACCCCCAGCAGCGAAGGAGTTAGACAAGGAATTACGGCAAATCTTAAAAGAAAAAGATGATGCTGTCCGTTCTCAGGACTTTGACAAAGCCGGTGAACTGCGCGATCGAGAAATGGAAATCAAAGCGGAAATTCGCACCATTGCTCAAACCAAAACCAACGCAGCGGGTGGTGATGGTCTAGAACCTGTCGTTACAGAAGAAGACATTGCTCACATTGTTGCTTCTTGGACAGGTGTACCAGTGAATAAACTCACTGAGTCCGAATCCGAGAAATTGCTGCACATGGAAGACACCTTACATCAGCGCCTTATCGGTCAAGATGACGCTGTGAAGGCTGTTTCCCGCGCTATTCGTCGCGCTCGTGTGGGTTTGAAAAATCCCAACCGACCGATCGCTAGTTTTGTCTTCTCTGGGCCAACTGGGGTAGGTAAAACCGAATTAGCCAAATCCTTAGCGTCCTACTTCTTCGGTTCAGAAGAAGCCATGATTCGCTTGGATATGTCCGAATATATGGAGCGTCACACCGTCAGTAAATTGATCGGTTCACCTCCTGGTTATGTCGGCTACAACGAAGGTGGTCAGCTAACGGAAGCTGTCCGTCGTCGTCCTTACACCGTGGTGCTATTCGACGAAATCGAAAAGGCGCACCCCGATGTATTTAATATGCTTCTACAAATTTTGGAAGATGGTCGCTTAACTGACGCGAAAGGTCGCACGGTGGACTTTAAGAACACCTTGCTGATTTTGACTTCCAATATTGGTTCTAAGGTAATTGAAAAAGGTGGTAGCGGTATCGGCTTCGAGTTCTCTGAAGATGCGACTGAGACACAATACAACAGAATTCGCTCTTTGGTGAATGAGGAACTGAAACAATACTTCCGTCCTGAGTTCTTGAACCGGTTAGATGAAATTATCGTCTTCCGTCAATTGAATAAGGCTGAAGTTACCCTAATCGCCGAAATCATGCTGAAGGAAGTGTTTGGTCGCTTGACGGAGAAGGGAATTGTCTTGGAAGTGAGCGATCGCTTCAAGGACCGTTTGATCACTGAGGGTTACAGTCCTAGCTACGGTGCAAGGCCATTACGTCGGGCAATTATGCGCTTGTTGGAAGATAGTTTGGCGGAAGAAATTCTGTCTGGACGCATCAAAGATGGCGATACTGCTCTTGTTGACGTTGATGAAAATGGCATTGTCCAAGTTAGTTCTCGACAAACACGGGAGTTATCAACCCCTGGTGTTGAGTCTTAGTTAGGTTTTTGTAATTGTTAATTGAACGGTGGAGGATTTCGGTTCTCTACCGTTTTTTTTGTTTTTTTCTCACGCAGAGGCGCAGAGACGCGGAAAGGAGAAGGGAAAAAATCAAAGTTGAAATAAACTGAGTAATGATATAGTCTGAGATTTGTATAATAAATTTTCGCGTTTTCAGATCAAGATTTATAATATAGATGTACTACACTGCTTATCAAGGATAATTATGCCTATCCAGTTTCGGTTTCACCCAGAAAAAGCTGTAGAAGCAGCAGCTATACTTATGAAGCTGCATGGTAAACCTATCAAATATTTAGGTTTGCTGAAGATGCTCTACATAGCTGATAGAATTGCATTAGAAAGAATAGAACAACCCATAACAGGTGATCATTATGTATCAATGAAATATGGTCCTGTTCTTAGTGGTGTTTATGATCTAATTAAAGGTAAACCTATTAATGATGCTCTACCTCTGTGGTCTGAGTATATTTCTCCTGGTGACAAGAACTTTGTTTACTTAGTCAAAGATCCAGGAAATGATGAACTATGCGAAGAAGAAGAGGAGATTCTTCAAGAGGTATATAAAACCTTTGGACATCTTGATCCATTTCAGGTTGCTGAATGGACTCATGATTTACCAGAGTGGAAAGATCCTCATGGTTCTGCTATTCCCATTTCAGTAGAAGATATTCTGAAAAATGTTGGTAAAAGTCAGGAAGAAATTGAGGAAATTAGACAAATAGCACTGAGGGAAGCATATTTAGATGAGGTGCTAAGTGTCTAGTATTTCTATAAACATAGGAGATGTATTTTTAATTGATACACCTCCTAATGGACAACATTTTTATGTCGCAATTGCAAAAACTTCTGGTAATAAATATTTATTTGTTAATTTAACAGACAAGAAAAATAACTCTGAAAGAGTTTGTGTTTTAGCACCAGATCCGAGTTTACCAAGTTTTATTAAAAAGGAATCTATTATAGCTTACTATTTTGCTCGTGAAATGGATGCAAATGATCTTGCTATTTGTATAACTTCTGGTAGTCCTATTCCTAAAGATTGTTTATCTGCTGATATTGTATCACAAATTCAACAGGGAGGATTGATTTCTAAGAAGTTGAAGAATAAATATAAAACTGCATTGAAGAATTTTTTAGGAATTGATTAAATTAAACTTAGTAATGGGAAAGGTTTACTTGAAAATCAAGAATAACTGGAAATTTGCAGAAGTATGGATAGATGCGATGTTATCACCTCCATATATTCTGTTATTACTTTGTGACAGTGAAGGAAATTGTCAAATCTATGATCCAAAACAAGGTGAGAAGGTTGTATTTTCTAGTAATAATTATGAAGCAGCTAAGTTATGGTTACTAGAAGATGAATATGAACCGGTTGAAGGTAGGCTTTTAGCCAAGGAATTAGTATAAGTTAGTATATTTTTTGTTTCGCGCAAAGACACAAATAAATATGTTAAACTAAGTGATACACAGTTTAAGTAAATACACTACTCGAAAAACGATATGCTTAATCAAGAAAAAGTTGAACAGGCTGCTACTGATGTTATTCAAACAATCCCTGAGATAAATGAGTGGAAAATTACTACTTATGAAAGGAATGAATTAAAAGATTTTAGTTTGACTGTTGAACTTGCTGAACCATCGAATAGTGTTTATCCTATTCGTTTTATTCGTGTATCTTTAAGTGGAGAACCTGGCGATGAAAATATCAGTCTTGTCTCTCTTAATTATGGGTTGATTCCAATTCAATACTCAAATACCTATACTGTTGATAAAGCTCTTAAACCAGAAACATTTGATAACTTTGCTGAATCAGCAATGAGACAGATTTCATTCATGTCGCAGAACTGTAATCTTGAAGCCGAGGCTAACGTGCTGACATCACTAGCTTACCAATTTATATCAAAACTAATTCAAATTTTGTCAAAAAATAATCATCCAGAAGTTTAACTTGACTCTCATGTAGTAGGGTAGTTTGAACGAAGTGAACCCCAACCAATTCATTTTTAGTGTTGGGGTTTATCAGCTAACTAATATCCTGGCTTTCTTCCTGCACCGCACTTAATACATTTAACCCAACCATCACTTTTATAATTAAGTCCGTAAAATTCCAAACTATCCCTACTATCTACTGTTTTAAAACAGTTCCAACAATAATTTATATAAACATTAAAATTATGATTGCTGCCATCTAACCCTGCAATACCTGAACATTCTTTTGGATTAGCATTTGGACACCAAAAAACTGTTATTTCTTGTACAGTTGAATATTTAGAGTATTCAGGATTAAATGTCATGAAATCTGCACAGAATCTACATTTTAATCTCTCTGAGTTATTTTTGACAAAACTAGCCCAATGTTTTACTTTTTGTATGTATTGATATACATCTAAAGTAATTCTAGGAAATTTAATCTCAACATTTTTAGCATTTAAAAAATCCGTAATATATAAGTCATATGTATAATTTGTTTCCTTGGTTTCTTTGTAACTTCCTTTGATATTATCCATTACATTACTTATTAGATCACCAATTATCATATAGTATGAATCTTCACTGATCATTATTGGAAATATTTTAGACATATCTCCACCAAATTTAACTATCATTTCGATTAAATCTTGATGTATTTCAAGAAACGAAATTTGAGGATATAAATAAACTTTTAAAACGAAAGATACAATAGGATCATGTTCATAATTGACTTTGGTAATTAAATTTTGGAAATTTAAATTTTCCTGAACTGCTCGATACAAGATAAATACTTTTGCTGTACTTGACAGTTTATCCCATATATCAACCGGATTAGATTTAAATTCTTCCCATACAATATCTACTTGCTCTGTTGGGGTTAAAAATGGAAATATTCTTGGTTCTGATTTTAAATTTGATGGTATTATAGATATAATATAATCTCGTTCTTCCTGATTAGCATTTCTTAATATATCAAATATTTTTTGTAAATGGAAGTTTCTAAAGTGTCCATTATTAACAATACTAATGATATAATCAGCCTTGATTTTTGCAGGAGCTAATCTATATATTTCTAAATATTTAAGGAATGTTAATGGTAAATTTTTCCATATAGATTTAAGCTCTGTGATATTAAGCCTTTTGATTATCTCAACTAATTGATTAATTTGAGATTCACTGAAATTATTGTTAGATATTTTGTTAATAATATAGTCAGCTTTGATGTTATTTGGTGCTAATTCATAAATTTCTGCAAAGTTTAGAAATCTTAAAGGTAAATCTTTCCAAATACTTTGGGAATGAAGATGAGATTCTTGGCTAAGATATTCATAAATTTCTTTAATTAATGATATCTCTTCATATTCATCCATCAGTTGAGCGCATTTTTGAAAATAACTTTTTGGGGTTAATGATTGCCGTAATTTTTGTGAATATATATAAATTTCTATAGGAAGTGATTCAAGGAATGAATCTGATCGAGAAGCAAGTAATTTATTTTGTTTCAGACAAAGATTCACTAAATGATCGAGAGATTGACTTTTGTTAGCAAGAACAATTTTTAAATACTTAATAAAAACTGGCTGCCAGTACCGAACTCTATTAGCTAAAGCACAGGTTTGTATAGCTTCTATATCTTCTTCATTTTGTATGATATCAACATCAATAGCTTGTAGTTTTTGTCTCCCATTGTTATCTGTTATGGTTTTTAAACTAAAAGAAACAATAACATCTTTATCAATAAATTCAATATTACATTTAATATCGCGCTTGTGAAAGTATAAATCATCAGGCTTAGTTATGTGAGATATAAATCCAAAATTATTAATACGACCTGTTTTTGAGTTTATACCTCCATACCATTTTACTTCTCCCACTTCTCTATTCATAAAACACCCTTAAATTTCACTTTTTATACCATTTTACCACAAGTATAGCTCTTAGTTAAATGGTTAAGAAGTGCGATCGCTTTTACTCCCTAGAAATATGATTTAACTCCCCAGGTAAAATTACTGGAATTTCTGAACCTAAAAATCCAGACACATCACGAGTTACAATCACATTTACCATTGATTTCATAGCACAAGCATACTGCACCGCATCCTCAAAATCTTGAAAATTTAAAGCTACTGCTGTTTCTAAAATATTTTTATCAACTGTGCAAATATGTAAATCTGTGAGAATTTGAGAAATTGCATCTTGAGCAACTTTTACACCTGCTGCTTTACGAATAATATAATAAATATTAGTAATTGTAGTAGCAGCAATAAACCCTATAATTTCACTTGCATCAATTTTTGCAAATAGCTTGACTGCATCTTCTACAAAAGGTTTTCTTTCTAGTAAAAAATCTAAAACCACATTCGTATCAATAAAAACTCGCTTCATTTGTATTTTTCAGTTAGATAAGTGACATAATCTCCATCAATATTCTCATCATTTGAGATATTTACACTCTTAGCAATACCACGCAGTCGAGATAAATTACCCTTCTTTGATAGTGATATAGTTTCTTGTTGTATTGATTCTAATACAGTTTGTACCAATTGCCAGCGATCGCTCATTGGTAACTGTAATACTTGTTTTTGCAATTCTTGTAATGTCATGAGAAGATATCAAAAATTATTTATTTTCATTATATATCAATTCATCTGATGGTGAAGTGGTGTGTTAGCATTGGTTACAAAGTCGCTGTTTCTTTCTGTGGTGATAAAATTATGGTGTAAATGTGCGATCGCTCTTTATTTTATATCAAAGAAAAAATAGCGATCGCCTATTCTAAATTTATTCCTCTACTCCTCCACAGCAGCTAACTTTAAAGGATACAAAGGCTCAGATCCATTTAACTGCCAAATTCTAAATACCAATGCAGCAGCAACAGTTAACCACACACAAGAAAAAGATAAAATCATTCCCGCTAAAGGAACAGTTTGCCAATAAATTAATGTTACTACTATAGCTGATAACCAGGGTCCAAAAATCACCACAGGAACAGCAGCACCTAATCTCCGTTCTACGGTAAAAATTGTATTCCAAGTATCACCTACAGCCAGATGTACCACAAATAAAATTAAAGGCAATACTAAAAATTGGTGATTTTCATGCTGCCAAACTAATACAGAAGAAATAACCCGTAAAACAGCAATTATCATCCAAACTATGGGAAATGCTAAAGGTGGTGGCGACCATCTTGGTCTAATTACTTGGTCATAAGTTGTTCGAGAACGGGTATTATCTAAAAGCGAAAAAATGCGGGAACGAATACTTAATAAAGCAAAAAATAATGCTGTTAGTAAAGTGCTAAACCAACTGGGAAAAGCAGAATTATTATCAATCAACATTACTAATTTTTCCATTCCCAGTAATACTAGAATCATCACTCCTATTTGCAGGATAGTTCCCAGTTTATAAACTAAAACTGCTTTGATATCTAGTTCTTGTGTGGTTGCGGCTGATGTATTTAGAGACTTTTGTTGATTCCCAGGTTTTATCCCCATCACTATGTTGACAAACTGTTCAAGGATTCCAGGATTATTGGATTGATTCATAATTACGATATGGCGAATATTTTGTGGTTAACCATAATTATTTATTATATGATAATGTAATGGGAAAAAGAATAGTTTTTTCACAAGCTAAATAAAAAGCTAAATAAAAATAAGTATTGTGAAAAACAAGTGTGATTTGTAATAATAGATGATTATCAAAATCGGTTTATTTTAATGGAAATCAACAGTGTATTTAAGATATAAACTTGCATCTGCATACCCAAATTTTCCATCGACGGATTTAATCTTTCCCAGATAGAAACCGACTTAATAAAGCTGCAATACCTAAAGCTTTTGCCATTGATTTAGGATTAGATGTATCGTTTTGTTCAATTTTTAGTGTTACTGCATATTTCAAAGCTAGTGTGTGCTTAGGGTTCAGTTTTAATGCTTGACGGATATAAACTTTAGCCATACCTGTAAAGTTCTGTTGAAAATGTACCACTCCTAACAAAGCATAATGATCACTGTTATTTGGCTCTAACTTGATAGCATCACGCAGTTCTTTTACAGCTAAAGACCATTGTCCTTGTTGATGATACTGAATGGCTCGCTCATAATGACGTTGAGCGTAGTTGATTGCAGGATGTTGAGAATTTTTTGCTTCAGATAATTTCAGTTCAGCTAAGTTGGCTTTTGGCAGAGCGACAATAGATGTAGATTCAGATGTAGATTCATCTGTTAATGTTTGTGTTTCCATGAAATAATTTTTTTGCAACGATAAGTAAATCAAATTCAGTTTACTCATCCGTTTAGTAACCTGATATAAGTGTTGAAGTGATTCATATTGAGCTAATGCGTAAGATGTAATCGCTTTTTCATAGAACAATTCAGCCTCTGGTGCAGACATGGAAATGATATCCAAGTTAAAAACTTTTTGAAGATTTAAGATTGCTTGCTTATCCATACCTTCTGCTTTTGAGCGCAACGTTGCTACAACGTTGTTTCTTTTTTTTGTCTGCTTTAATTCTTGGTAAGCTGGGTTAATCAAACGAGTTAATATTACTCCGGCTAACTCTTTGTCTGGGTTATGTATATTTATATAGTTATCAGGATGCAGTAGCTTGGCTAAAACATGATATCGCTTAAAAATTTGACGATCATCAGCATTCACAGAAACTCCCAAAACAGCATAAGGGTCAACAAGTAATTCAAGCATTTCCGAAAGCAGGGAGTTTTGTGACATATTTGTGCTTATTTGTAAATAAAATTTTGGGAATACTATCAAATCTAAATATGAACTTTTTTGTTAATTGGGCTAAATTAATGCCAAGACAAGAGTTAAATTATTCTATTCGTATTGAGTTGAGGTGGTTTAAATTTACCTAACTGATCTAGATTGGCTGATAGCCATGAACTAAATCTATACAATAGATGAAGATATGTGTTTTTAGTTTTAGATTTTACCATGCTAAATTAATCTAAGTAATTTGTGATTATAGCTGTCTGATTGTGGGAATTGTGGAAATCGTAGTATTTGGATATTTTAGAGAGATGATGTTAACCAAACGAAAAAGTCGAAGTATTGCTGTTATTCTAGCCTTTTCTGGTACACTAACGATTTCAGGATTACATAAATTTTACTTAGGACAACCATTATGGGGAATTTTGTATGTATTGTTATCTTGGACACCGATTCCCAAAGTAGCTAGTGCTATAGAAGGGGTTTGGTATTTAGCGCAGGATGAAGAAGCTTTTGACCGAAACTTTAATTTTGGTAAGTCAGCAACGAAGATATCAGCACAGGTAAGTCATCAAGTAGAATCGTTGGCTCATGCTTTGCGTGAGTTAGATGGACTGCGCCAAGATGGATTAATTTCTGAGTATGAATTTGAGCAAAAGCGCCGTCAGATGCTAGACCAGATTTCTTGATGTAATTAATTATGAACAACTGGCTACCTTTAAATCTCAAATTGCAAAAACTCCGCGCCAAACTGCTAAATGATCCCTATTATCGTCTACAATCTGGTGAAGAAATTCAGATGGCTGCACAATTGGGTGTGCGTATTGATGCTAATCAAGCAACTGTAGATGATTGGCTGCGCTTACCGGGGTTGTCTATTCATCAAGGGCGATCGCTGGTCGAATTATCACGATCTGGTGTTAAATTTTATTGTATTGAAGATATTGCCGCAGCTTTGAGTTTACCTGTACAGCGGTTAGAACCACTAAAACCACTGTTCAACTTTAGTTACTATGATGATGAATCTCTAGCTAATACTACGCTAGTCAATCCAAATACTGCGACTGTAGAGAGTCTGGCAAAAATTCCGTTGATAGATTTATCTCTAGCTGAAGCAGTGGTGCATAATCGCCTCACTGCTGGTTATTACCGCAACCTAGTTGATTTTCAGCAACGGTTAGGACTATCTGGTGAGGCGATCGCTCAATTAATGTATTATCTGCGGTTTTAAGCAAAAGGCAAAAGGCAAAAGGCAAAAGGCAAAAGGCAAAAGAAGCAATTTATCCCCAATACCCAATCCCCAATACCCAATCCCCAATCCCCAATCACTAAATTAACCCGATGCGGTCTAGGGGCCAGAAGCGGAAAGTAGCACGACCAATGAGATTTTGTCTGGGTAAAAAGCCCCAGTAGCGGGAGTCATTACTATCATTGCGGTTGTCTCCCATGACAAAGAATTGATCTTCTGGGATTTTTACAGGTGGAAATGGTTGATTTGGTGGTTCGGCGATGTAGTCTTCTGGGATGGGTTGACCATTGAGGAATACTTTACCATTAGCTACGCTAATTACCTCTCCTGGCATCCCAATCACCCGTTTGATAAAGGCTTGGTTTTTGTCATATCCCCGACGTTGTAATTCTGGTGGTGATTGAAAAACGACGATATCGCCGATTGTGGGAGGATGAAAACGGTAGGATACTTTTTCTACTACTAAGCGATCGCCTGTCTGTAAGGTAGGGTACATTGATTCTGATGGGATTAACCGAGGTTCGGCGATAAATGTTCTGATTAGCAATGCTAAAGTTAGTGCGATCGCTATTAAAGTGAAATTTTCTTGCCAAGCGCCCCATGTTTTTGGAGATTTGGCAGTTTCTTTAATATTATTTTCGTGAGGATTCATACAATTTTTCAGCCAGTTGAAAATTTAAACTACAGTAGCGGTCAGAGATGATTGCGACTCTAAAGGTAGAATTATTAGTAATTTTAATTCTGTGCAAATCCATACAAATGAAGAACAGAGAAGTCAGGAGATATCAAGGTAATGAACAGTAATTGATGATAATTGATAACTGAATAAATGTGCTAGTTTCAATCGGTGGTGGTTGCCAATTTTTCAATTACTGATTCTGAGTAAGAATTCGGCGATAAGATCCCCGACTTCTGTTGTTTATTATGTCCACAAATTATCAATTGATGTCAGAAGTCGGGGATCTGGGTATTGTTTCTGAGTAAGAATTCAGGTAAAGCGATAAGATCCCCGACTTCTGTTGTTTATTATGTCCACAAATTATCAATTGATGTCAGAAGTCGGGGATCTGGGTATGAACGACTTCTCTAGCTGAATACTTACGATTCTGATTCCTGGCTCATGACTTCCGAATTTTTCTGTATAGTTTCGTCAATATTACCATCTAAAGTTACTTTTGTTTTAGCGGTAATTACTTCTGTAGGACGCAGAATTTTATCAGCCCACCGAAAACCACGACGCACTATTTTAGTAATGCTTTGGTCTGGTACATCAGTTCTTTCTTCCCGATCAACTACACGACACAGGTTAAAATCAGGTTCTGTTCCTACCAATTCTATTGGTATAAGTTGACGTTTTCCTAAGACGCTGAGAAATTTCCGATTAACTGCGGCGATGGAACGGGGTAAGCGTTTTATAAACTCTGGACTAGGTTTGGGGTTTTTTTCTAGATAGTTTAGTAAGGCTGCCAGCGCATCAGCAATTTCTAAAAGTTCTAAAAACAAATCTTCAGTTTGGGCTGTATTTTGAGTTTCTTTTTCTCTTAAAGATTGCTGTAAAATAACATTTTCTTTTTCGAGAGTACCCAGTTTTTGAATGAGCAAATCGCGTAACTCTTGGTTGATAAAATAATTTGGTGGTAAATCAGACACGGGAATTCTCTTGAGATAATATGGCTAAGATTTTTTTAGCCCAAGTTTTAACTTGGGGATGATTATGATTACTCAAAGACTGACAAAGGGCAACTGCTCTGTGTAATTGTCCACCCATTTGGTAGGATTTAATTAAACAAATTGTAGCTTGCAAATAGTCTTTATTATTGCGTTTTTCGCAGCCTTGGCAGTAGTCTTCCAAGTATTTTATCGCTTTCGGGTAACGTCCTTCTTTGCAAGCTGCAATACCTGCGGTTAATAATTGTGATAAGGGGATAGGTAAAGATTCTCTTTCTAGATTTTCTTGTTGATTAGCTTGTGTAATAGCTAAATCTAATCCATCAAATTCTGATAATAAAGTTAGTGTAGGTGTGGCTTGAGTTAAAGCTGATAAATCACTGTATTGAAATTGCTTAATAGCTGGCAATATCGGACGCAAATAGTCAGCAATAATCCTTGTTTCTGGCTTCATTAAGCTTTTTTGTGCTTTAGCAATGACATCTATTGGATATTGCTTACGCTTCATAGCTAAAGCTACAGCTTTGGTAATTTCTGCTTTCGATGCGGCTTGAGATAAATCTAAAATATCGTAGGGGTTTTTTTCCATAACATCAAGATAAGGAGTCACGAGTTAAAATGTCAGATCAAGATAATTTCAAGTTCTGATAAATTTCTTGAAATGCTGGTTCATGGGGGCAGATTTCATAAGCCCAACTTCCTAGTTGTAACATGAGTGCTGGATCATGTAAACGTCCTTCTTGAATACCCTTAATTAACATATTGATAAAAAACTCAGCGACAATATAACGAATTTTATCACGTTTGGAAAGTTTAGCTGTTTTCAGCATTTCCTCATACTGCCGAGTTTGGAACAGCTGATTAATTTGTTTTAGTTCCTGGGATAGTTCAACATTTTCTATCATGTCAGCAACAACAGGATTACTGCTTTCAATTTTTTGGAGCTTTTGCAGTTTTCCTAAAGCTTGGTTTAAGGAAATTTGCTCATTCACAAGTTGTTGTCTTATTTCTTCTGCTTTGTACTCAGCAAAATAGATTCTAGCCGATTTACTATTTCCTAGAATATCATACCAAAACTCAGCAAATTCTAAATGTTCAGAAAAATTTGATATTACTTGGCGCTGTAATCCACACAGTCTATTAATTTCTTGTTGCCAATCTTGATGATCTGTAATTGCTAGTTTTATTGATTGTAAAGGCATAATTGCGCCGCGCCAGTTTTGTTGTTGCAGCTGATAACAAGCATCATGGTAAGCGATTAAATTTTCAGCAAATACTTCAATTTCAATAGTTGACTTAGTTGTGGGTTTAAGTTGAATGGCGCGTTGGCTATCTCCTTCTAAACAAGCGGCTACAGCTAATCCCCAAGCAGTATAAAGGCAACGCAGAATTTTTTGATCAGCATCTATGTTTTCAATGAAATTATTTTCCCATTGAGCAAAAAACCGATGATAACAACCAGGAGTGATAAACACATCATTTATTTTCATTCCTGAGTTTGATGGTTCTCCCATCAATCTGAGTGCAACTAATTCCCGGCGGTAGTGATCACGCAAATCTAAATAAAAATCTAAATAATCTTCTATATTGATATTTTTCACCTGATCAATTGCTGCTTCTAAATGCTGTTTCAACTCTAAAGATACAGCAGGAAAGTTAACCTCTCCATTTTCCAACCAAGGAATATTTTTCAAGTGAGGATCTGCGGTTAAATTTGCTAATGATGTCGATAAAGCAATAATTAAATCAAACAGGTTGGCCTGATTATCTTGGGCATGATAATAAGTTGCTACTGTCCAATTATGTAATGTAGTGATATTGGCATTATTAACCCAGAGTTTTTCAGTGTTGTTAGCGATATTTTCCCAATTTGAATCTTGCCAAACCGCCGCTGCTAAACTTGGTTGAATATGTTCCCAAAGATTGGTAGTTACTAAAGATTCAGTTCCAAATCTTTGCAAAAATTTTCTACTTTCTACTTTAGCTGCTTCTAGATTTTTTGTATTGACTAATTCTTCAATCTTCTGTAAAGACAATAAGCGTTGCTGTTGAGAAATGTGTTTAATTAGTTCTCTTTGCTCGTTAACTGTTGGCTCAGATATTCCTTGCCATTCCTGATTTGCTGAATCTAAATTGCCTTGTTGAGCTAATGCAAATCCCCGCAGATAAGCGGCTTGTTTTCCTGATAAACCTTGTAAATAAAATAGTGCATTTGTCCAATCTTGCATTTTAATTGCCACTAAACCTAAACGGATTTGACAATCACTAGAGTTTACTAAAAGGGTTTTTGCATTTTCATACAAAGATTTAGCCGCTGGGAGATCACTAGATTTTTCTGCTGCTAATCCTTGACGAAATAGTTCTCTACCTTGGAGTTTTAATTGGAGGTTTTTGAGTAACTCAAATCCGTCATGGCGAGGAAAATTAGTCAAAGCAGAATTTAAAATAGTAATTGCTTTCCTTAATTTCCCTTCCTGTTCAATTTGCTGTGCTTTTTGGAGTTCAGAATCATAAATTTCTTCTTGAAAAACTTGGATTTGAAGAGCGGAAATTGCTTGCCTTATTATCTGAGTGGAGTATAATTTTTCGGCTTTTTTGTAAATAATTATCGCCTGTTTAAAAAAGCGATTTTCTGCATGAGATTTTGCCTGGCTTATTAATGATTTAAATTCTTTTCGCTGTGATAATATTTGTTGACATTCTTCAATTACTTGTGATGTCCATTCATCACAGATAATTTGAGTGTAGAGACGATAAAGATCGATAGCACTAGTGAGAAATTGAATTTCTAAAGGATCACCGGTATCCCTTCTCAACATCACTTGTGCTTGAGCAACTATTTTATCAGCTTGGACAACTTGTTTCCGCCAATTTATTAACTGTTTTTCGAGCCTTTCAATAACACTACCAACTAAAAATTTACCCAGTAATCGTTCCCAAAGATTGGGTTTTTCTGCCCAAAGTTTCAATGCTGTTTCCGCAGTGATGATAGCTTCTCGCAGTTGCTTTTTTTGGGCTAGTTGTTGGGCTTTCTGGTTGGCTTCCCTTAGATTATCAAGGATACTCATTTATTTTTTCTCCTGACATTGAGGAACTTTTAACTTTTCTCCCACATTGATAAAGTAGTTGCGCCGATTTTCTAAGTGGGGATTAGCTTCTGCTATCAGCCTCCAAGCACTGGCTTTACCACAGACTTTTTCGGCAATTACACCTAAGTTATCTCCGGGTTTAACCCTGTAAATATTTAATTTAGGGTTATTGATCAGAGTTTCCGAGTTATTAACTTTTGTTGAACTATGTGCAAATAAATTTATACTATATTGATTTTGGATGAGTAAAAAACTGCCTCCTACTCCCAAACCAATACCTATAGTTAGTATTAACAAAGTTACTAACAATGGCAAATTACTAATCTTTTTTGGCAGTGATGTTTTTTCGACTGGGGCTAAGTCTTGGAGTGTGCGAATCAGAGAAAGGTCTGTTTCACAATTGGGACAAGTCTTCCCGTCAATTTCTTTATATCCACATACAGGACAGTTAAGTTTAAGTTGATTATTCATCGTGTCAGTCCTGTCACAATGCTGTTAGTGGGTAAGTTTTGAGTTAGCCAATATTGTACTTCTGGTTGTAATTCAGGTAACAAAATTTCGGCTTCATGAACATCACCATTTTTCATCGCTATTAATAGCCGAGAGAGTTTATCAGACATGGCATTTGCTTTGGTAGGTGCGATAACTTTAGCTTGTTGAATTGCCATAATACAAGCCTGAATTACTTGTACTTCTTCCGGTAATTTATTTAGTTCCTTTCTTGCTTCTTCACTGTGATACTGCATTTCAAATAGATTATTGTTGTCAATAGCAGCTTCTAATTCTGCACTCAACTTTTGTAATCGTTCTTGCTGTGGTTTAAGAATCATAAATTCACACAGTTTAATAATGAGATCGCATTCATTGACTAAAGATTCTGCTTCTAGTCTATCTGAAGACATATTAATCTGGAATTTTTGCAGATTTACAAGAGCAATCTCCCGTAAATCGCTGCTTTCTTCTCCTGTGATGGGATTAATAATTTGGTTGGCTGACTGCACAACTGGTACTGCTAATTTCATGGCTTCTTCCACACCATAAGCAGTTAAGTTTTGATGATTGAGTTTATCTATTTCTTGCTCTAATTCTTGATATATCTTTTCATCTGCACGTCCACGAGAAAAAATACAACTGACTCTGATTGAAGGGTCATTTTTTAAAGTTGCTGTCATTCGCAAATCATTGTTTTGTTCATCCAACTCTAAATTCACTTGAATTTCTGTTCCAGCTGGATATTTTTCATTTAAACTTAACCACATTTCCCCAATTCTTTCATCATCTTTGACACCATCTAACTTTTCTTTAACATTATCCGGGCTGAAAAACTGAAAGTGAATTAAGCTTTGTCCTTCTGCCACTGTTTTAAAAGTGTAAACTGGAGTCGTGACTGGCAAAATATCACCTTGGCTAATTACTTTATATTTGCCATCTGCTAATTGAATAAAATAATCACGGGATACTGTTGTCACTTTATCTGTTTGTCCAGCAGCGACAATTGCTGCACCCTCAGCCACTGCATACATTGGTCGTTGATGCAGCACCACTTTATCAGCACCAAACGCCTGTTTAAGTTTGCTTTGTACTAGAGGAATTTGGGAAGAACCCCCCACCAACAATACTATATCCACCATTTCTAGATGGTATTCAGCATATTCTAAAGCTTCTCGGCAAATTTGCAGCGATCGCTCTACCAAATCATCAATCATCTCTTCAAATTGCTGGCGGGTGATTTCCACTTCAATGGGAATAGCTATTCCTGACTCATCTAGTAATTGAGTACCAGGGATAACCCGCACGACTTGAGAACTACTTAATTCAACTTTTGCCCTTTCTACTGCAATCTTTAAATCAGCATGAAAACGGACTCGTTGATAATAAGGCATTTTCGCAATTAAGCCCTCAGTATCACTGATTTGTTCACGTAGGGCGATTTGCTCTTTCACAAACTTCATCAACCGTGAGTCAATGTCATCTCCACCTAACCACAAATCCCCTGCTTTCCCCTGCTCAATAAATGATGTTCCACCTGCGGTAATTACTGAAGCGTCAAATGTACCACCGCCAAAGTCATAAACTAAAATCGTCTTGACATCATCACTATTAGGTGAAAACCCGTAGGATATCGCTGCTGCTGTCGGTTCTGCTAACAGTTCTAAGGGCGTAAGTCCGGCTTTAAGTACAGCAGTGCGGGTGGCGTAGCGTTGTTTATCGTTGAAATAGGCGGGGATGGTAATTACAGCTTGGTCAATTGTCTCCCCAGTTTTACCAATAGCTTGACAATAGGCCTGGGCATTCTGCACCACTTTTTTGATAATTTCCGCCGAAATATCCTCTGGTTGATATTCTTTATCTCCCAACCACACCGCAATACTGTTATCTGTTCCCTGAATTGGTTGGCTAATTTTATAACCAAATTCTGACATTTGTTTCTGAATTGCTGAGTCGCCAAAACCCCTACCCATTAAACGTTTGATAGAAATAATCACATTCTCTGGGTCATGGCGTAGCTGGTTGTAAGCTTGATCTCCTACCAAAAATTTACCTTGGTCGTCAGCAACCACAGAACGAGTGAGTTTTCGGTCTGGGGGCGTGTTATCGTTGGCCGTCACTACTTCTACTTCTACCAATTTAAAAGCAGCGACAGAGTTAGTCGTCCCTAAATCAATACCAATTGCCTTGACCATTGCTGAAATTTTGCCCTGTTATGTATTTTTTTTGACAATTTAGGTAGACTGCCACTTGATAACCCGCAATTTGGGAGGAGGAGTTAATTACTAATTATGATTAATACATATCTATTGCACATAGTATACCGAATATTTACGCAAATTACGTAAGTAGTTACAAAACTTAATCTTTAGAAATTAATACTTTTAATTTTCCAAATTACTCATATCCCCCACTTTTTGAGCAGTTGGGTATCTATATTCCCGATAAATGGCAATTTAAATAAAATTTTAATAAATTATAATAAATTAATAAAATTAAAATCTCTATTTTCTTTTGCTAACCCTAGTTTTATAGATTATGGAAATGATAGATAATAATGAGAATTAAAAATCAAATCCTATATACTTAAAAGACTTGATGAAAGTTTCAATTCCCATGAACCATAAGAATGTCATCACATAATTTTGTATCCTTAACATTAGGGTTAGTTTTAAGATAATCTCGTACTTGTTCACAACCTTTCTTTAATAACTCATCTAGATTCCAACTCCAAATTAAAACTTGATCACCAGACATGGCAATAATTTGTTTTCCATCGGCACTAAATCTAACATCTGAACCCATTAAAGTATCTTTATCAAAGCTTTTCAGTAACTTCCCATCCAAACTCCAGATTTTTATATTGTTATGGTTATCAACAGAAACTATCATTTGACCATCTGGACTAAAATTGATATTTGTCACACTAGAAGAATGTCCCTTTAATGGTACTTTTTCTGTACCGTCAAGACTCCATAATTCGATTGTACTGTCATTACTAGCTGTAACAATGGTCTTACCATCTGGACTAAAAATTACTTTATTGATACCAGAAGAATGTTCCATTAATGGTAGTTTTTTTGTACCGTCAAGACTCCATAATTGAACTGTATTATCATCACTAGCTGTAGCAATAGTTTGACCATCTGGACTAAAACTAATACTATTTATTATCTCTGTATGTCCATTCCAGGGCTTACCGATTATCTCCTTTTTAAGGAGATTCCAAAGAATGATTGTATTATTTTTTGTATCTTGGTCATAACTAGCTGAAGCAATAGTTTGACCATCTGGACTAAAACTAAAATTGTTAATAGAATTACTATGTCCTTTGACTGTAGTTATTAATTTTCCCTGCCTATTCCAGACTTTTACTACATCCTTATCTCCAAAAACAGCTATGGTTTGATTATCAGCATTTATTTTGACATTACTAATTCGATTTCCATCTCCTTGAAAAGTTTTGATTAGTTTGCCATTACCACTATTCCAAAATTTAACAGTTTGACTCTTATCTAAAGAAACAAGAGTTTTGCCATCGGGGCTAAAATTGATTTGCGTAATTTCCTTTTGATGTCCTGAAAGAGTTGCAATTTCTTCGCCTTTAGTATCCCAAAGTTTGATGGTATTATCCTTATCCGCTGAAGCAATACGATCAAATATGCGAGTATCAGTTTTTGAAATATTATTAACGGTTAAACTGGGGTTTTCAGTATTGGATTTGATAGGTTCAGTTGTAATTTTTTCGCCGTTTCGATTCCATAATTCCACACTAGTTTCTGTTATTTTGGCAATAGTCTGACCATTGGTGCTAAAACCAATACAACCAATATTATTATTGCAATCTATTTGAAAATTTTCAATCATTGAACCATCAGACTTGAAGACTTTTAAGATATTGGTTTCATCTTCAATTATAAATAGCTTAATATCAGGGCTAAATCTAAAATTATAAATTTCTTTAATATTTTTTAGTATTGTCTGATTTGAGATGCCATTTCGATTCCAAAATTCCAATTTTTTCCTATCGTTGCTAATTTTAATAATCTGACTATTAGGAGTAAACATTATATTTTCAAAGATTTGTTTATCTCCCGGAATATTCAATATATTCTTGTTATTCCTAACCCAAATCTGGGCATCATTATTACTATCATTAGGAACAAATAAGATTTGGCTATCAGGACTGAATTTTACTTGTCCCTTTTTTATATCATGTCCATCATCTTTGTACCCTTCAATATTTTTAATTCGTTTGCCTTGTTTGTCCCAAAGTTTAACCTGATTATCCCAACCCACAGTAGCAATAAGCTGACTATCTGGACTAAAAATCACTTCTTTGATGCCATCTTTATGTCCTTTTAGGGTGTTAATTTCTGTGCCATCAGGTTTCCATAATTTTATTGTTTTATCTCGACTCACAGTGGCAATAATTTGACTATTAGGACTAAAAACTACTTCACGAATGATTTCCGTATGTCCTTGAAGAGTTTTTATTTCTGTGCCGTCTGATTTCCATAGTTGTGCTTTATTGTCCCAATCTGTAGAAACAATTAACTTCCCATCAGGGCTAAACTCAAATAAGTTTACATCTTTAGAAAAATCTTTGATGAGATCACCATTTTTATTAAAGAGTTGAACCGCAGTATCTGGACTAGCAGAAGCAATCATCTTACTATCAGGGTTTAAATGAGTAATATAATCTGAAATATTATCTGAAAGCTTAATACTAGGTTTTACTGGTGTACCATCAAATTTCCAGAACTTTACTAAGTTTTCTTTAACAGATATTAGTAAATTATCTGGACTTAATCCTACAATATAACCTGTATCTTGATCATCTTCTTTAGTCTTGAAATGATTTTTATTTAGGTTGTTAAGTGTAAATATATTACTGGAATTATCTATTACAACGACCTGTTCAAGTTTCTGATTATAGATTATTTTTGCTTGCTCAGGAATATCAGAAAGTTGAATATATTTTTCAAGTGATTCAATGTGAGTTCCTTTTATACTCAACAACTTTATTTTACTATCATTACTATCAAGAAAAACTAATCTTTGACCATCAGTAGTGAAGGTTGCAAAATGTATGTTATTATTAGCAGTCTTTACTAACTTGCCATCAAGATCCCAAAATTCAATATTAGAATTAGTAGCGACCATCAGCATTTTATTGTCGTGACTAAACATGAAACTTTTTAAATCAGGAATATCTAAGGATTGAAGTTGTTTATCATTATCAACTTTCCAAATTTTAATAGTAGTGATCTCGCTATTATTACTTTCATTCTTAATACTACTAGCTGAGGCAATCAATTTACCATCATGACTGAAAACTACACGATTAACATCAGATTTATGTCCTTTTAATGTGCGAATTTCTGTACCATCTAGATTCCATATTTTAATAGTCCTGTCACTACTAGCGGTCGCAATTAGTTTATCATCTGGACTAAAACTAATGTCATTTATCTTATCATTATGCCCTATAAAGTTTGTTGGTAATTCTTTGTCGTTCTTACCATCTATTTGCCAGAGTTTGATCTTTCCATCATTACTTCCTGAAGCAAGAAATTTACCATCTGGGCTAAAACTAATCGTATTAAATTGCTCTTTATTTCCTCCTAAAGTTTTGATTAAAGTGCCATCAGATTTCCACAACCTTATGGTTTTGTCTGCACTTGCAGAGGCTATCATATTACCATCAGGGCTAAATTTTACGTCTGTAATTTCCTTACTATGTCCTTCTAATTGATTAGCAGCATCCAAACCATAAACAGTTTCTTGTAGCCTAGCAATAACCTGATTACGAGTATCATTTTCGACTCCAAATTGCCCAAATCCGCCTCGCAATTCTTTCCCAGCGTTAATTCCTTCTACTAAACCATCAAATTTCTTACCAGAAGTATAAATAGTTTCTGATTTAGCACTCATTTCCCTTAATTCAGCATTGGTTTTACCAATATTAGCTTGTACTCCCAATACAACTGCAAGAATAGCTAAAACTCCCATCAAAGCACCACCAGCACCAACAATTTTTAATTGTCGTTTTAGAACCTGGTTTAATTCTGCTTCACTTTTCTTTCTTTTCTCTCGTTCTTGTTTCAATTGTGTGTGTAAATCATTATCTCTTTGTTGGCGAATAAAAGCTACCAAATAATCATGGACAATTTGATAACGATTAGCAGGGTGTTCTGGTATCAGAAAAATCAACCCTGTTTTCTTTAAAATTTCTAAAACTAAATTTAATTGTTCTTCTGTAAATGCTGAATCTAAAATTAAAGTTTTTAATTCAGTTTCAATTTCTTCACGAGTTTTCAGAGGACGAGTATTATTTTCATCAGTTAATAGGTAAAGTACATCTTCTGTTAATTGTTTATTTTCAATTCCACAATCTTGAATAACATTTGCTAAATAATTTTTTACTAATTCTTCTTTTGTTCCAAATGCTCTATATTTAGCTAAAGTGGTAATTCCTTCAGCTTGCATTTGTGCGCCCATAACTTGCATTTCAATCGGACGCACTTCTCCTAGACTCTTTGCCAATTCTGCCACCATATAATCAATTAATTCAGGTTCTAACTGAAATTGAGAACTTTGGCTTAATCTTTTAATAACTTCTTTGGCATTTTCAGGGGAGAAATTTCCTAAATGATAAAGAATATTTTTATTCAGGATATCATTGTTGATTGCTGTCATATTTTCCAGACGATTGCAAATCAACAAATAATGTAGATAGTCTTCACGCAAAGAAAGAATTATTTTAACAACGCTGTTTTTAATATTTAAAAGCTGACTGAGAAAATCAAAAAATTCTTTCTTTTTTGTTGGGTCATTAGAAACAAAGAAAAATTCTTCAAATTGATCAAAAATCAATACTGTTAATAAATTATGATGAGCATTTTGCTCTAACTGATTAATGATTGTTTGAGTTGAATCTAGTACCAAAAATCCGTTAATTTCCTTCTCTTTTAGAGCTTTTTGGCAACTATTACCAAGTTCTCTCACCCAATCTGTATAAGCTCTTAAAACAATTGGTAAAATATCAAGAGTACCAATGGATTTACTTTGTAAAACAGGAACTAACCCCGCATTAACAAGGGAACTTTTACCCACTCCTGACTGACCATGAATTACGGTCAATTTATGCTGAGTGCTACCAATTCTACTGACTAATTCTTCAATATCATATTGTCGTCCCGATGCAGCAATTTCTTGAGGAATTTGCTCTTTTTTATCGTTTTTTCTTTGTTGATATTTTAATCTGATTGATGCTTGTAAACGTCCTGCACCAACAAAAGCCGTAATTCCTAGCTGAGTTTTAAGATAGCGTTGTTCTTCTTTTAGTTCAAAAGCCTGAAGATATTCATGTTGTTCAACGTAATAAATATCATGCAATTCTTGGACAATAGAAAGATAAAGTTGAGGATTTTTATAAGGGTCGCTTTTTTGAGCATTTTTCAAACTTGTAACAGCGTTGTCAATATCTTTTAATTGACGTTGAGCTTTACCTAATAGAAACCAATACCATCCTCGATCTTGTTCAGTCCCTTGAGCATCCAAAATACTTAAAGCTTGTTCAATTAAGCTTTTCCCTTGCACCGCATCATTTTTACTCAATGCTATCTCTGCTAAAAAGGCATAATCTTGTGCTAATTCTACCTGCTTATGGTAGGTTTGGTGTAGCTTTTGTACCTTTTGGGTAATTTCTTTTAATTCATCCCAAGATTCTAATTCCTTTAAAATCTTTTGGTATGGGAAAATAAATTTAGCTACTAAATCTAATCTCTGTTGTTCCTCAAAAATATCAAGACATTGTTGAAAATATTGCTTTGCTAGTTGCCATTGACCTGTTGTATTTTTGTAAAATAATTCAGCTTTTCGGCTATGACATAACCCAATATAAAATAGTAAAACTGCTTGTTTTAATGGTAAATCTTGCAGTTCTTCTGTTTGTGCTTCTGGTTCAGAAGATACTGAAGAAGAATCCAGCTTTTGCTGTTCTATATTTTTTAATTCTTGGGCTAATTCTTGCCACAATTCTAAACTTTGTTGATAGTGAGCTAAAGCTGTATCAATTTCATCTTTCCGATTAAGATTTCGCCCTTGGGCAAATTCGATACTTGCTCTTAATGCTAAGTCTAATTCATATCCCTGATTTTCTAAATTTCTTCGTGCTGCTGTAATCTCTAAGCGTTCATCTGTACTAAAAAGCTGATTATTAGGTACAAATTGACTATTTGCGCCTAATTCTAAAATTTTGCTAAATAAAACATGACAGTTATGTTGTAATTTACTAACTAAAATCTCAGGTGGAATTATAAAACTAATCCTAGTTGTCCAACTTTCAAAGTCAGGGATTAATCTTTTAAACAGCCGGACAATATCATCATTAATCCATAAAAATATGGCAAAATGGCAGTTTTTTCTAAATTCTTCTCTGACCGGATTTAAGGATAATAGTAATTGTTCTATATTCTGAACAGATTCTAATCCATAAATTACTAATCCGTTTAACTGCTGATTTCCTTGAATTTCTTGGATTTTTGAGTAGAGTTTAGTAACAGAAGGTTCTAAATCAAGTTCTCGAATATTAGGACAAAGTTCTGATAATCTGGTTCTAATACCATCCCTTAAAACGGCATAGTTACACTTAACCAAAACTAAAGAAAATTGCCCTTGAGACATTTCAACGGCAAACTGAAATTCTTCTAATGCCTGTTGGTTATAGTCAACAGCTTGAACAAATGGTTTCAGGTTATCATTATTCATGGTTGTAACTCCTTAGCTGTTGCCAAAATCGGATTAACATCAAACCAAGATTCTGATTTTTCTGACTGGTGATATTCATATACAAACATACTCCGAATTAGGGTTTGATATTCTTGATCACCTGCGACTTTTTTCTCTTGAAACACAGCGCGTAGCAATTGCCATTCATGTTGATCGACTCCTAAACGTTGTTCGTTGCAATCAACTGTAATTACCATTTCTAGCGTCTCACGAGAAATCGGCAATCCTTTTTGTTTTTTAAGGGAGTCATTGAGAAGACGTAATAATTGTCTGACATGACCTCCACTCATCAAACAAAGGTAATTGAATGTTTCTTCATGATCAAAAATTTCCCCAATTTTAGTTAACCGTTCTGCTTCAGTTAAATAAGGAAATGCTCGTGCTAAAATCATTTGTCGTAACAATTCCATTCCTGCTTCACACTGGCTGCCATCTTTTAATTTAAGAGAAACCATTGGTAAGACAAAAGGAGTTGTTAAAAATCGTTGTTTGAGAGTATTAAAATCATTAGAAAAGCGTAAACCCAAGGGCATTGTATAAACTACATGACAGTTTAGCGATCGCAATTGTTCTCCACGATCTACAAATAAATACTCTTGCTGGGATCTTCCCCAAGGTTTAGGTATATTATCAATTTTGTCAAGGCTGTCAACAATCACAACTAATCCTTTTTTACCCAGTTCTTTAAGTTGACTAATTCCTGGTGCTAATAATTCTTGGTTAATCGCTTCTAAAATACCACTGGTACGGGGTTCGAGATATCCCCTTAATTTACCTCTTAAATCGGGACTAGCTTTAGTTTTAGCGTTGATTTTACCAATTAAAGGTGCAACTAAGGAAACTCCTTCTTTTTGATCAAAGCTAATTTTTCCAATTCCCGGAATCCCCACTTCCACCTCAAATTTGCCTTGACTATTAGCTGATATTTTCCCCATTCCTGGTACTTCAGCATCCGCAGTTAGTTCAATTTCAGTTTGTAATAGCCGAGAAACTTGTTTAATTACATCTTGGATCGTTTTTGGTTGAGAATTTGCCAAATGGTCAAAACTTTCACTCACACGACGGGCGATCGCTAGTAAAATATCACTAACATCAACATCTCCCATTTCTAAATCTTGGGAAGAATCAAAATAAACTACATGAAACCCTTCTGTTTCTAATTGTGCCTTCAGTAGCAACAATTCTGTAGATTTGCCACAACCAATATGTCCTGTAAATAATTGACAGTAAGCCTCATCTCTATGCCATAAGGTAATATTATCTTTTAATTCTTCAATAATTCGACCACCTCGAACTGAGGAAAAATCAATATAATATTTATGATCTTCTTGATTGTTATCTACAAATAGGGTCTTTCCAGGACTTGTAGCCTGAAAAAACTTTTTTAAGTCTAATGTCATGAACCCTTGATCTCTCTAAAAATTACTATTTCAGTATGAGAGCTTTGGTGCAAGTAAGATGTTATTTATAATATTATGTAATTTTTTGTTATAAAAATTTATTTAGGGCTTGCTGTATCGCTAAAGCGAAAGCTTCGCTAACGCGGAGCGTGCCGTCAGGCATATAAATGTGAAACCTAGAGAAATCAAAGGTTTGAGGCTGATAAACAGAAAATTAGGTACAAGTATTTTGAAGGATGTACCATCAAAAGCGTGCATTTTGGGTCTGATAAAAGGAAAAATTGGTTGTTAAAGATAGCCCAAACTCTTGCCTCTTGCCTTTTGCCATCGTTCATATCCAGATCCCCGACTTCTTTTATTTATTGTGTCCATAAATGATAAATTGATCTTCAGAAGTCGGGGATCTTATCGCCTTACTTGAATTCTTACCTTTTGAGAAGAAATTTAATTTATATGAAAATATGCTTTTCCTGGTTCAGAAAAGGCATATAATTTATCATTCCCCCAATTTATCAAACAAATCTGCCAACACCACATTAGAAAACAAAAACCCATCAGGATCAGTTAACCGCAATCTTTCCCCGATAATTTCCACCCAACCTTGAGGAAAATAAGGTTGCAAACAACGTTTAATTTCCTCTACCTTTTCTGTTCCAAACTTTTCCACCAACATCCTTAAACTCAAACCTTCTGCTAAACGCAAACCCAACATTAAAGTTTCTAATAATTCTTCTGCCAAAGGTGTGATTTCACAATCAATGATTGCACCATTTTCCAACCATTGATAATATTCTTTGGTTTTTCGGGGACGGGTAAAGCGTTTACCTTGCACATAACTAGCCGCACCCATTCCGAAACCGTAATAAGATAGATTTTGCCAATAAACTCGATTATGTTGACATTGATGTCCGCTTTTGGCATAGTTGGAAATTTCATAATGTTCATAACCTGCACCAGTTAAAACCTGTTGACCTAGTTGGTACATTTTGACCGTGGTTTCATCCGTCGGTAGAGGTTGATCTCCTGGTTTGTAATAACGACCAAAAGCTGTACCTGGTTCTATGGTTAAATCATAAATAGAGATATGATTGGGGGCAATTTCTACCGCTTTAGTCAGGGAATCTTGCCATTGATCCAAAGACTGATGTGGCAACCCGGAAATTAGGTCTAAGCTAAATTCGGGTATCTCGACTTGGTGGATTAACTCGATAGCTGCAAAAATATCTTCAACTGAGTGCGATCGCCCGGCAATTTTTAACAACTCTGCTTGAAACGTCTGCACCCCTAAGCTTACCCGGTTCACACCTGCACTGCGATAACCTGCCATAAGTGCCAAATCAAAAGTACCGGGGTCCATTTCCATAGAAATTTCTGCACCTTCAGTAATGCCAAAACGCTTTTCTAATGCTGTTAATAAACATTGCAATTGTTCTGTAGATAGCAGCGAAGGTGTACCACCACCAAAGAAAATAGTTTCTAGGGGTTGACTAAATGCTGGTGAAATGCTGATTTCCTGACACACTGCCTGAACATATTGGGAAATTGTACTAGAAGTTTCACCCCGCAAGCGATCGCCCACAACAAACACCGGAAAATCACAATAAAAACACCGTCGCCGACAAAAGGGAATATGCACGTAAGCAGCACTAGGTATTTGCGAAATAATCACTTTTTGAATCATTATGAACAAGAATTAATTTAATTAACAAACAACTACAAATAATGACAATGAGTGCTTAGTTTACAACTTTTAATCTTTTGATCACACTTTTGATCACAAAAATAAAGTGTATTACCAACCAATGAAATCCCCACTTTGTTTAAAAATCCATATAGCAAAAGGATTTGATTGCTGTAGAGATGTTCCGCCGGAATGTCCCTACTGACTGCTGATAGCTGTTGTCAGAATAATTATGCAGGGAAAACTCTTTGGTTATAATGTTTGCATATATTGTATTTATTGCCGAAATCCCTAGCGTAAGTCTCTATTTCTTCATCAATCTGACCGTGGAAATAAAACATACCTTACTCTCTTGGGTAACTACAGTTGTAGGAAAAAAACACAATCATGCTTGATATCATTATCATTCTCTCATTTATTTTGGCAGCGTCGGGAGTAGGTTACTTTAGCACCGATCTACTCCCCGCAGGAACTCTCGACGGAGTAACAAACCTAGACGCATTGCGGTTAGTCGTTGCTGTCTTTGCTGCTATTATTGGTGGTGCAATTGGGCTAAGTTTCCAAACCACATACCGTCGTTTAGAAGCACAAGTCCGAGAAATGCCCCTCGAAGTCATTTTAACTCGTGCTATTGGCTTGGTAATTGGGCTATTACTCGCCAACTTAATGTTAGCCCCGCTATTTTTACTACCCATTCCCCCAGATTTCAGCTTTATTAAACCTCTAGTCGCAGTTGTCGGTAGTATAATACTTTCCGTCACTGGCATGAATTTGGCAGATACTCACGGACGGGGTTTATTACGCTTAATTAATCCCAACACCGTAGAAACTTTGGTAGTAGAAGGAACTCTTAAACCTGCTAATACCAAAGTTTTAGACACTAGCTGCATTATTGATGGCCGCATTGAAACCTTACTAGAAACCGGATTTTTAGAAGGGGTAATTATTGTACCGCAGTTTGTTTTACAAGAACTGCAACAAGTCGCAGACGCAACTAAAGACATCAAGCGAGTCAGAGGAAGACGGGGTTTAGAAATTCTCAACCGCATTAAAGAAGCTTATCCAGAAAGGATTTTAATTAACCCGGCTGATTACGAAGATATTGCTACTGTTGATGCCAAATTGGTAAAATTTGCCCAAGAAATCAACGGTACTCTGTTAACTAATGACTACAATTTATCTAAGGTTGCTAGTGTGCAGAAAGTCCCAGTTTTGAATGTGAATGATTTGGTAAACGCAGTTCGTCCATCTTATTTACCTGGCGATAATCTTGACTTAAAAATTCTCAAAGAAGGTAAAGAACCAAGTCAAGGTGTTGGTTATTTGGATGATGGAACAATGGTTGTTGTCGAAGAAGGAAGCGGTTATGTTGGTGGCGAATTACGGGTAGTTGTCACCAGTGCTTTACAAACTTCAGCCGGAAGAATGATTTTTGCTAAACCTCAAGCTTCCGCTTTAGCGTGAGGGAAATGGTAAAAAAAATAGCAGTTCTCAAATCCCTGATTTCTTGAAGAAGTTGGGGATTTTGTTATTGATATCTTGTCAAAATTCAGGTGAGGCGATAAGATCCCCGACTTCTTTTATTTATTATGTCCATAAATGATAAATTGATCTGGTGAAGTCGGGGATCTGGGTATGAACCAATACTGTTCGGTTAAGCGATAGCGCAACCCAACAAAAGTCTATCAATGTTGGGTTTCCTAACGTCAACCCAACCTACATAATTATATTTTTTGGGCTTAACCGAAAAGTATTGATTGGTGATTAACCTGGGAATTAATTCCCAGGTATTTACTCAATTAACCAACAGGGGTAATCGAAAAATTGAATTTAATAATTATGTCATTGTAATCCAAATCACCACCACCAGGTAAATCTTCAAAACCAAAAGTGTTATCTCCCAACAAACGAATGTGGTCTACTCCATCAGAATTTACTCCCAAGTAAGGGAAATAAACTTGGGGATCATTGCTAGTGTTACTATCAGTTAACTGGGATAAACTTCCATTGACAATGATCATCGGCGCAAATATTGAACCACCTGCAATTATGGCGCTGTCTGTAAATTTACCTTGGTTAGCAACAGCAAATTTGATGGCTTCACCACTATCCACATCTGTAAGCAGATTGTTGATTGCAGCTTGCAAATAATTTGTTCGATTAGCAGCGGTGGCTTGTAAACCGCCAATTTCTCCTTGAGCAGTATCGACTTTATAAAAGTAGACTTCGTTATTAAATGCTGCTTCTCGGAAAACAGAAAAATCTGCTCTCACCGTACCTGTTATACCTGTTAAATCAATTAATTCTGCTTGGTTATCCCCTTGGTATTTTGTACCTATAGTTGATAATTCTTCAGTAGATTCAATCTTCACTACTAAAGAATTAAATTCTGTAATAGTGCTACTTTCCTTCCAAGAAAGAGTAAAACTACCCTCTTCTTGAGTAACTATTTGGGTTGAAGATTCAGCAAAGACAATGTTTGTAGTTGAAATATTTCCAGCCCGGAAACCATCAATTGTACCCTCTCTGACTAAAAAGAATTGCAAGTGACTACCAGAATTAAATCCTAGTAAGCGTGTCAGACTGTTAGTGTCAATTTCAGTTTTAAACAGATCAGGAAGATTAGCAAGAGTCGAGAAAATGCTTTTACCTTGGAGTCTGGCTCGTTCTAAAGCTGCTTCGTTGTAACCTTGTTCTCCAGGTTTAATACCCTCAATGCTACCGTCTTCGTCATCAACAGCAAATACACCAAGTTCATTAACAACACTAGAACTACTAGAAATGAGAGTGGCTTTGAGTCTTACAGATTCACTAATACCTTTGATGGTAAAGATGTTGTTGTTATTAATAGAAGCTAGTGGAATATCATCATCATTGATAGTTCCCTTAGCTACGCCGTTAGTAGAACTGATAGTAGCTCCATTTGCAGCACTACTCAAGTTGACTGTGAAAGTTTCATTTTCTTCCACCCGGAAATCTTCTGCTGTTTCAACTGTAAAGGTTTTCTCTGTTTCTCCTACAGCAAAGGTGAGAGTTTCAGTTTTTGGTGTAAAGTCGTTTTCACTAGCTGTATCGCTAACATTAATGGCTGTCGCCAAAGTTACTGCTTGTGCTGTTTGGGTATCCCCTGTCCGCGTAACGGTAAAAGTGAGCGCATTACCTTCAGTTGCTTCAGCATCTGCGATCGCAAATACA
>NZ_JAYGHA010000012.1:89893-119703 GCF_034931405.1 Anabaena sp. UHCC 0451
GGGGCTGGATCATCATTGGTGATAGTTCCTTGAACTGTACTGTTGGTGTCACTAATAACTGCACCAGCTGTAGCATTACTCAAGGCGACTGTGAAAGTCTCATCACCTTCAAACAAAGCATCTTGAGTTGTGACAACTGTAAAAGTTTTTTCAGTTTCACCCTGAGAAAAGGTGAGAGTTTGAGTATTTGCAGTGAAGTCACTAGCACTAGCTGTATTTCCTGCACCAATAGATGTAGATACAGTTACGCTTTGAGGAGTCAGGTTATCTCTAGAACGAGTAACAGTAAAGACGATCGCATTTCCTTCTTCAGCTTCAGCTGCAACTACGCTAAATTCAGCAGGTGTATCATCATCAGTAATCGTTCCTTTGGCTGTACCATTCGTATTACTGATAATTGCACCATCTGTAGCATTGCTCAAGGTGACAGTGAAAGTCTCATCATCTTCCACTACAGCATCCTGAGTTGTGACAACTGTAAAAGTTTTCTCAGTTTCACCAGTTGCAAAAGTCAGAGTTTGAGTATTTGCAGTGAAGTCAGTATCACTAGCTGTATCACCAGCAGCAATAGATGTGGCTACATTTACACTTTGAGCAGCTTGAGCATCTCCTGTGCGGGTGATGGTAAAAGTAAGATCACTTCCTTCTAGTGCTTGAGCAGATGCAATAGTAAATACAGGGGCTGGATCATCATTGGTGATAGTTCCCACTGCTGTACCATTGGTGTCACTAATAACTGCACCAGCTGTAGCATTACTCAAGGCGACTGTGAAAGTCTCATCACCTTCAAATAAAGCATCTTCAGTTGTGACAACTGTAAAAGTTTTCTCAGTTTCACCAGTTGCAAAAGTCAAGGTTTGAGTATTTGCAGTGAAGTCACTAGCACTAGCTGTATCACCAGCAGCAATAGATGTGGCTACAGTTACGCTTTGAGCAGCTTGAGCATCTCCTGTGCGAGTGATAGTGAAAGTAAGATCACTTCCCTCTAGTGCTTGAGCAGCAGTGATACTAAATACAGGGGCTGGATCATCATTGGTGATAGTTCCTTGGGCTGTACCAGCAATAGAACTGATAATTGATCCATTAGTAGGATTACTTAAGGTAAGAGTGAAAGTCTCATTACCTTCAAACAAAGCATCTTGAGTAGTTTGAACTGTAAAGGTTTTGTGGGTTTCACCCTGAGAAAAGGTGAGAGTTTGAGTATTTGCGGTGAAGTCATTAGCACTAGCTGTATTTCCTGCACCAATAGATGTAGATACAGTCACTGTTTGGTCAACTAAAATATCACCAGTGCGAGTAATGGTGAAAGTAATAGCATTACCTTCAACTGCTGAAGCGTTAGCAATCGAGAAAACGGGAATTATAAAGCCGAAGTCGTTGGGTGTGAGAGTGTCTTTATTAACATTTCTTAAAATGCCAAACTCTTTTTCAGAACCATCGATCAGAGCTTTGACAATTGTATCAGCCCCAACTTGCTCTAGGATGATATCTTCAAAACTTTGGACTTGTATGATGCCAGCAATGATAACTTTATCTACACCGGTCGTAAAATCTAATACTTCTGCTGGTACATCTGGGATAGAGCCGTTACCAAAATAAAATAGGTCTATTCCATCACCGCCGGTCATTTGAGTACCTTGTTTACCAGCAAATAGCGAATCGTTACCAGCATCACCAAATAAGCGATCGCTCGCCAATAACCCAATCAGAATATCATCGCCTTCACCACCCTCAAGGGTATTATTTCCATCACCACCTTGAACTACTAATTTATCATTGCCAATACCGCCATTGAGGATGTTAAGACTACCTTCTATGACATAAAGCTCATCATCTCCAGCACCACCAGCTAGTGTATTATTATTTCCTTCAACTACAACCAGGAGATCGTCGTCTTCTCCTCCATCAAGACTGTTATTACCGGAAATACCTACAGCAAATAAGTTATCTTTGCCAACACCACCGATCAGGATATCGTCATGGTTGGCAAAAAGTTCATCGTTACCAGCACCACCATCAAGGGTGTTATTTCCATTACCACCAACTGCATCTAGGATATCGTCTCCTTCCAAGCCAAAGACTTCATCACCTTGTTGGGCAAACAATTCATCGTTATCAGGAGTACCGTTAATAATCATGATTGTGTTTTTAGCTAAGTGGTTTTTCAATAAATACAGATAATACAAGACTCGGAAATTTTTTTCACGGTTCTGTATACCTAACAAGATATATTAAACCATAATGTATATTTTTGTTTCCAAGTAATAGTGAAATCAAGCCTGACAAAAATAGCCTCAACTTATTGATTTATAAGTTTTTATCAGGTTAAGACTACTTAATTTTGTCCTGAATATTGATAATATACATCTCATTAATTGATTAATCAATTATTATTGAAAGTTTATTAAGAAATTAAGAATTGATTTACCATCTTGGCAATTCAATCTGTATGCAGTTCTTGAAAACGATAAATATGATCCATACAATAGGATTTTTTAATTCTTTTTCATGTTGATTTAATTTTTTTATGAGATGGGAAAACATCAAAGGGAAAAGGAAAACAGGGTCATTGTTCCCTGTATCCTTTCCCTATTAGATCAAGCTATTTACATGAAAGCAAAATTAGCAGCCGTCAAGCTAGTGGTATCAATTCCGTTTAGCATGGCAATAGTTGTACTACCCACCATAATGCTATTACCACTGAGAGTTAAATCAGTGAAGTCAAAACCAGCACCTTGACCGGCAATACCTAAAACATCAGTACCCATTTCAAAGTCAAGGATGGTGTTAGCAGCACTTGGTAGATCGCCAGTGAGTATCCAGAATTGGTCAGCACCTGCACCACCAGCAAGAATATTACCGCCACCTTCTTGAACGTAGAATTGATCATCACCATCACCACCTAAAGCGCGACCATCTGCACCCAGGTAGAAGATGTCATTTCCTGTACCACCAGAGAGACGGTATCCAGTAGCATCTGTTGCGTCTAGTTCATCATCTCCGCTACCACCAAAAGAGCGATCGCCATCTCCCACATAGATAATATCAGTGCCACTACCTGTAAAGATGCGATTGTTACCTGCTTGGCTACCACCAAAGGGAACATCTACCTCATCGTTTCCAGCACCTGTGAATACTATATTATTCACGCCATCAAAGTCAACTCCAGCTATCAGGATATCTGCACCGGGTGTACCTGTAACCAATACATTACTCGACTCAGGTACAGAAATTGACCTAGAACTGAAATTATCAAATGTGGAATCGTTATTATCATTCCCCAAAGGAAAGCCTGCTGTGCTAATATCTGCTACCAGAGCAGAAAAACCACTAACTAGAGGATTATCTGTATCTGTGGCCATGAGGGTATAAAGCTCATTTGTCCCTGAAGCATCAAAATAACGACTGGTGAGTTTATTGCCAATAACTTCTAACTCAACAAAATAAGCCTGGTCCAATGACGGTAAAATATTCTCAGCACTAGCTAGAACAGTTGCTTGCTGTCCAACCACCTTACTCAATAGCAGTCTATTTGCACTAAAATCAATTGCAGCAACATAGGAACTACCAGTAGATGGTTTTACCCTAGCCATTACACCTATCTGATCATTACTATCACCTGCTGGGTTGAACAGTGCAGAGACTTTAACATCTTCAAAAACCTCATTTGTAACATTGAAAACGCTGGTAGCAAACCCACCATCTGATGCTAATAGTTCATTCTTTAATCGCAGGATATTATTACCATCAAGGGACTCAATAATGGGATCAAAGACAACTCTAGTTGGTGGGTTGCTTGGGATGAAACCAACTGCAACAATTGAGGTTGGTAAAGGACTTTCAAAATTGAAAGAGAAAAAGCCCACATTTGCTACTGGCAGACTATTTGGTAAATCAATAATACCCAGTTTTACAGGAGTAGGTCCAGCAACACCAAAATCATTATCATTAATCAACGCTAAGGTATTAGGTGAAACTAACGCTAAACCCTCTAATTTCTCAACTCCTGTATAACCGATTTCTGCTGCATTCACAATTAAACTCTTGCTAACAGAAGTAATACCAGCAGCAGTTAACTCAGTCAGGGTTAGTTGTTCAATTGTCTTATCTGCTGGCAAAGTAAAGTTAGCAGGATTATGGATATTAGTAGCGGTTGCTAAATCAATTTGATAGATAAGTTTATTGGAAGTATTATCACTTCTATCATCTCTTTCAACAACTGCAAATTTTCCATTTCCTAAAGAAACAGCATCACCGATTTTATCTGTTCTAGAATTACCTGTGCCTGTAATATCATCTAAAAGATAGAGATATTCACCAGTTACAGTTTTAGAAACAACATCAAATTCTAGAATTCGCAAATTACGGGAATTTCTAGAAGTTGCATCATTAGTAACATCAGGATTATCAATTGCACTTTGAATAAAAGCATAAAGCTTATTACCTTCTAGTGCTACAGCTTCAAAACCCCGGTTATTTCGACGTTGTGCGTAAACTGCTGGTAATACTTCAGTTCCAAAAGTTCCTGCGGTTTGATCTGGGTCTGTTGCAGTTGCTGTTCCTTGGGGAATGAAACGATCAAGTAATTTACCATTCACATCAAAATGATAAATTGCGGGACGGTATTCATCCACCATCCAATAGTCGCCATTTGGTGCAATAACGATACCTTCTAAATCAGCACCCAAGGTATCATTAGGTAAAACTTGACCATTTAAATCCACACCAATTTCATCAGTGTAAGCTGTTCCACCTGCTCCAGCTTGCAAATTAGGAAGTCCTGTTAATGGGGTTGTACCATCTTCACGAAATAACCCAGTTCTGTTCGTGATGGTGATTTCATCAGTAGTTTGATTCAGTTCAAAACTGACTATTTCTGGTTGGAAATCAGGTAATAAAAATGGTCTATTTTGACCTGTGGGTTCTCCATTAGGACCTCTATCAGTATGGGTAACAAATTGCAGATTACCATTTGTTGCTAATCCCTGGAAATACAAACCGGAAAAACCACCTAAAAAGATATCATCCCCAGCAGAAGTTGTTCCTAATAAGGGTAGGTCTTGAAATTCATAAGTAGTTAACTGCGGTGCTGGATTGATTTCATAAAAACTAGCAGTGTTACTAACTTCATGAGAAACTGCTAGTAAAGGTTTACCATTAGGACTATCTTCACCAGCAATGAATTTTAACCCTTCAGGACTGATATCACCTTCATTTCTAATATACTGAATAAACTCAGGTGCAGTCGGGTCACTGAGGTTATAAACCATCACCCCACCACCAGCGCGTTCTAAACCAATAAAACCGTAGGGTATACCATCAATAACACCAACAGCTACACTTTCTGGTTCAGGTCCTTTATTATCGGAACGAGTATCAACATCGTCAGGAGAACCATTATTAGCATTGAAAAGAGAGGGAGCTTTTGCGGCTGTAATTCTTTCAAGTTGGTCGCCACTATCAAATACTAAATTACCTTGGCCATCCCAAATTGAGAAAGAACGAGCGCCGTAAGCATAAAGTTTATCAAAATCTCCGTCTCCGTCTGTATCTCCCAGGGTATTGGTAATGAGCAAACGACCTAAATTAGCATCAGCTTGTAATTCAGCCGCATTAGGAAAAGCTGTTGGATCTAAGATGATATCTTTAATCCTTGTTTCTTCATTGAAAATATCACCTTCTTCATCATTAGGTGCAGGTAAAACATTATCACCTGTGGGACGGATACGAGCATCTCCTTCATTAGCGGTGATGTAATAGGTTACGCCACCAACTTGAAAAGAGCTAATAGCATCGGGTTGGTACATTCCAAAAACAGGCCTGTTTTCGATATTAATACCACCGTCTCTATCACTGGCATCTAAACCATTTCCAGGTAAACTATGGTCTTTGAAACCTAAAGGTAAAACACTGCTAATAGTGCCATTAGCGATATCAAGAACGGCAATAGCATTATTATCTTGTAAAGTTATCACAGCAGTTTGATTATCAGGAGAAACTGCAATATACTCTGGTTCTAAATCTTGAGCTACTGTAGCATTCAGCCCAAAAATTCTCACTCCTGCTGCTTTTAATGTTGCTTCCTGTCCATTAAATGCTGTAAAATCAGCAGTCGTGACATTGCTATCATTTAAAGTTGCAATATCTCCAGAAACATCAATAATACTCACTGAACCTTCTGGATCAACAGTATAATCTTCGTTTGGTTCTCCTTCATTAGCAACAAGTAATTTGCTGCCATCAGGAGTGAAAGTGATCATGTCAGGTAAAGCACCAACTGTCACTTCGGAAATTTTAGCGAGAGTAACTGCATCGTAAAAAACAACTTTACCAGGATCGGTACTTGTATTGGCAGAAATAGCAACAGCAACAATACTATTTTCAGAACCTGTTCCTTTTCTAACCGCTACACTTTGAATTCCTGCACCTAAGCTAGAAAGATCAATTTCATTAATCTGTATAGGTTGAGTGGGATCAGCAGCATCAACTACTTGCAGAACAGGTTTACCTTCAAATTCTCCAGTTACAAACAGGCGTTGAGATTTGGGGTCAAAATCAGAAATTTCCGCGCCGTTTAAGCTAACAGTGCCGATGTGATTGAGTTGAATTGAATTTGTCATTTTTATATTTGTAATTAGAGTTTGATGATTAGTTTGTAGTGAGAACTTTAGTCCTCTGCTAATTTTGATACCAGAGTTTTTATCCTGACTACCAACAAAACGTTACCCTAGTAAAGTTAAGAAATAAATAACAAAAGATTAAGGAATAAGTTATTAATGAAATTTGATACCAAATTTTTAAAATATCTATCGTAGAATTTAATTCTTTGCATAAGACATTTTTATAAAATCCAATCCTTAAAATGGGAGAGTTAAGAAAACCATACTCTCCCAATTTGCCTAAACTAATTGACTAAACAAAAGCAAAATTAGCAGCAGTCAAACTAGTGGTATTAACTCCATTCAACATAGCCACGGTTGTTGCACCGATCATAATACTATTACCACTCAAAGTTAAGTCAGCAAAATCAAAACCTGCACCTTGACCGGAAATACCTAAGACATCAGTACCCATTTCAAAGTCAACAATAGTATTAGCAGCAGTTGGTAAATCACCAGTAACTATCCAGAATTGGTCAGCACCTGCACCACCAGAAAGCAAGTTACCACCAGCTTCTTGAACGAAGAACCTATCATCACCATCACCACCTAAAGCGCGGTCATCTGCACCCAGGTAGAAAATATCATTGCCAGCACCACCAGACATCCGATTACCACCTTGAGCATCGGTAGCATCAAATTCATCATTACCTTCGCTACCAAACACGCGATCGCGGCGACTAACGTAGATAATATCATCACCACTACCAGCATTAACACGGTTGCGGCGAGCATCACTATTGAATGCAAAATCTATCTCGTCGTTACCTGCACCTGTAAAGATAGTGTCTTGAACGCCATCTATATCTATAGTTGCAATCAAGGTGTCACTGGCGGATGTTCCAGAAACCAGTTCTTTCTGAGCTTGTTCTGTAACCGCTGCAAACATAGCCTGATAAATGTGGGTTTGATCTCCCAAACCTTCAATACCAGGAATATCATAACCGTAAGCTTCAAATCCTTGACCAACCAAACCATCTAAGACTTCAGAACCAGCACCTTGGTAATAAACGGGAACTGGGCGGTTAGTGTGAGTACCCCAACCATATTTAGTGGTTTCAGGTGTAGAACCCCAAAAATGACCAGATTCGGCAACGGTATCTATATCTGTAAGAGCTTCAGCACCTTGAGTCCGCAATAATTCGGGGAAGTCGGAGTTGAGGGTTAAATAGTGATCGTGGTCAGCAGTAACAACTAGTAAGTTTTCTTCCCAACCACCATTAGCTGCGATCCAGTCCATTACTGACTGCACGGATTTATCAAAATCCAACATAGTACCGATCATGTTATCTATGTTGTCATCATGGGCTGACCAGTCAACGTCACCCGCTTCAACCATCAACCAGAAACCGTCTTTGTCTTTTTCCAGAACGGTCAATGCTGCTTTGGTGAGGTCGTTAAGCGTGGGGTTTTCGTTAATTTCACGAGCAATAAATGACTCGTTTGTTTCACCGGGTAACAGTGGACGTTCTGTATCTGGGTTTAGCCCTTGGCTGGAGAATACACTAAACATCTCTAGACCAGTGGTGCTATAGTCTCCATCAGTAGAACTGACGGGTAAGTTGCCATTTTGACCTCTAGCACCGTAGACACCAAGTAGTCTATCGCCCTTTTCTGGATCGAGTTGAGATGCTGTATCGGCTAAAACTTGTGCTGCATTGGGACCACGCTCTAAAAATGTGTAACCGTAGATGTTATCTGTGGGGTTATTTTTGAGTTCTGCGTAAGTCTCCTCAGACATATACAAATGATCGCTGGGAGGTTCTACCTCTGGGGGTAAGGGATCATTAACATTAGATAGGGGATGACCACCACCCAAGAGAACTGTGGGTTTATAAATACCTAGCTCTTGCTGAAGAATTGTATCAATAACACCAAATTCGTCAAACTTGTTCCGATTGTTGACGTTAGCAGCAGCAGCACCAGGGGTTGCGTGATCAATGGGTACTGAAGATACTAAACCAGTTGATTTGCCTTCTTGGGTGGCTTGAGAAAGAATACTTTCTACAGGTTTCTCGAAAATATCTACACCAATAGCACCGTTATAACTCTTGACTCCGGTGTAAAGTGTGGTAGCAGTGTTTGCCGAATCGGGATAGCTGTACTTGATGTACTCTTTGTCAAAACCAGCTTCAGGAGTACCACCATAGTAGGCAGCATCCCAAGGTAAAGAACCGCCTCGAACGGGATCATAACCAACAAGGTTTCCAACTGCACCTTCGCTAACTTTCGCGCCACCATTAGGTGTAGTTCCAGGATTGAAGGTGGGATCAAATGCAAAACCTTCACGTACAGGAGCAGTTCCTGTTGGTGTATTGATGGTTTGGTTAGAATCGTTCAGGGCTGTATTTGATACGTTAAACGTGCCATTAGTACCCGCAATTGTTGTTCCGTAGGTTGTGACTAACCCATATCCTGATAGGTTTTGGAAACTTAAACCTGTTCCTTTTCCTTCTGTATAAAAATCAGCGAGTGTAGTACCTGTATTTCCTGCTTGGATTTCTTTGTAGATAGCAGCAGCACGAGCCATTTCCCAGCCCATACCGTCGCCGATCATGATAATAGTATTCTTAGCCATGATGGTTAGTTTTCCTGTGGTTAAATGCGACAAAAATACTATTCAATATTTATTTACTTAACTTGCTTTTTATAATGATAATAATTATCAAAATTGTCATTACAAAATATCAATAAATTAAGATATTGATTTTATTATTTTGTCTTCGTCCAAGATTTCACAGATAAATAAACAAAAGGTTAAGAATGATAGTTAGTTTGTTTAATAAATTAGGTTAAGAATGTAATAAATTTAGATATACAGCAGACAGAGTTTGAATGCTAGAAACTGCTTTACTGTCTGGGTTATGTTCTATTTTTTATTTCTTAACTTAGCTATTAGTAGCGCGAATTTATCAGCAATTAGATAAAAAATTCTTTCTTCAAAAACAAAATTCTGATAATGGTTATTATTACGAATTAGTTTAATCTGCATAATTCAGAATAAACAAGATCCCAAAAATTATACTATGCAAATAAATTTAGTACCTTCATTAATAAACACATCATGAACCGTATTACCAGAAAGACAAAAAAATGGGAGAGTAAGGAAAATCTTCCTCTCCCAATTGCCTAAACTAATAGACTAAACAAAAGCGAAATTAGCAGCAGTCAAACTAGCAGTGTTAACACCATTCAACAAAGCAACGGTTGTTGCATTGATCGCAATGCTATTACCGCTAAGAGTTAGGTCGCTGAAGTCAAAACCCGCACCTTGACCAGAAATACCTAAGACATCAGTACCCATTTCAAAGTCAACAATGGTGTTAGCAGTAGTTGGTAGATCACCGTTAACGATCCAGAACTGATCCGCACCTGCACCACCGGAAATTAAGTTACCACCACCTTCTTGAACAAAGAATTTATCGTCACCTTCACCACCTAAAGCGCGACCATCTGCACCCAGGTAGAAGATATCATTTCCAGCACCACCGGAGAGACGATATCCTGTAGCATCGGTAGCGTCTATTTCATCATCACTACTACCACCAAAAGCACGGTCATGATTACCTACATAGATAATATCAGCACCACTGCCTGTAAAGATGCGATTATTACCAGCTAAAACACCTCCAAAGGGAACATCGACTTCATCATTTCCAGCACCAGTAAAAATGATATCATTGACACCATCAAAGTCTGTTCCAGCTATTAATATATCTGCACTGGGACTACCATTGATCAATTGTTTGATCTGGGAGGTTGGATTACGAGGATCGTAACTGGTGGTGTCAATTGTCAGGATATCGGGAAGGGTGTTAACGATATTTTCCCAAGGGACAAATTTAAAGTTACTATTAACGTTTTCCAGTTCACCGTCATCTTCTACTAATTTAGCAGGGTCATTATTACCATCTTGGGTGACAAATAAACCATTGGGGAAATTAGCACCAAGAGGAACGTTAATTACATCTGCACCATCTGATTCTTGAACACTATCAATTGCACCGTTGTTACCAACACCAAAACTTCCTAAAAATTCGTTATTTCCTTCACGGGTGTATGCTGCAAAGGTGTTATCTCCTTGACTAGATGCAAGTAAATAACCTGTTCCGTTTGCACCGTAATAAATGGTTAAACCTTCTACGTCAGCTGTTAAATTCTTACCACCAAAATCTTTGACTACATCAATTAGTTTACCTGTGTTGCTGCCATTTGGTTCGGCTTCAAATTTCCAAATTCCCACATTTTCTTGACCGATATAGAGGAAACCTGTTTCTTGGTCTGCAACCATTCCCTCGGTTTGGGGGTCAACATCTCCAAATTCAGCAGGAGGAGTAATTGTAAAGTTCCGTACTCTTTCTGCACCGATTTTACCATTACCCATGTCGATTAATTTTAATTGGGCAATGTCTCCTGTTTCTCTGCGTCCTGTGAACACATAATAGTCATTGGTGAAAGGACTGCGATATATTGTGAGTCCATAGGAACTGCGAGAAGATGGTTCGTAAGGAGGTTCAAAAGGTGCAGCTTGGAAAATTGTGCCGATGTTGCTATCGGTGATATCTTCTAAATAATTGCCGTTGGTAGAGTTGGGGTTAATTTTGAAGATTACTAGTTTATCATTGCCGCGATCGCTGGCAACAGCAATATCAATTTTTTCATTACCTAATTGAAAACCATATTGCAGGTCAATGTTGTTGTAACGGATATTTCCTGGGTTAATTGTTTGCAATAAATTCCCAGACAAGTCATAAACTCTGACTCCGGCATTTTTGACTGAAGTTAATACTAAGCTATTTGCAGAATCTTCAGCATTGACATAAATTGCTGGGTCATCAGCATCGGCATTTTGATCTACTATTGCTTGTGCTGGATCTTCATCATCAAATAAATCAGGACGACTTTCAACTGTGGGTGTGGCAGTTTGTACTAAATCTGCACTCAATGTTAAAATTTGGGTGAATTGAGTAGCACCAAAATTATTATCACTAACTAGGACAATAGATTGACTACCATCTGCTAATTTGGAACCAAAAGCAATTCCTTCAATGTTATCTACACCTGTAGGATGATTACCATCACTATTGGGTAAATTTAGATCATTCAAATTCAACAGTAATCGTTTTTGAGTTGGTTGAATAGCCGCTAGTTGTTCTGCACTTAAACTATTCAAAGAGTCAATGGTGCTAAGGTCAGTTGCACCTTGGAGGGTAACTTCATAGATTTTAATTGTGTTCCCTCTACCTGTGGCAAAAGAACGTTCTAAAGCTAAGAAAGTTCCCCGATTATCAATTGCTAATAAATCCACCAATCCGTTATCATTGAAGATAGATCCGGTACTGTTAGGATCAGGTGGTTCGGCAATAGGATCTGTGATGTAAAGGTATTCTTTTTCTGGTTGACCTGTTACCAAATTATATTGAATAATCCGAGATAAACTACCATTATCTAAAGTAGCAATTGCACCATCTTGGAAAAGTGCGTTTTCTGTTGCTGTAAATAAGGTTTTTTGATCTGGAGTAATAGTCAAACTTTCAAAAGCTAAATTACCACGCACTCCAGAAAGTTGAGTATCACCAGTATTGATAGTACCGCTACCGTTTGTATCTTCTACCACGGGGAGAAATTTTACAGGTACAGGTAATGATCTAATTTCCTCACCTGTAGTTAAGTTAAACTCTTTGATGAAAGGATCTGTAACTCTACCTGCATTGAGATTAACTTCACCTTCGGAAGAGATAAATACAGTATTGTTAGTAGTTAAAGCAATACCCTCTGGGTCAAGACTCAAAGCTGCAAAAAAGTTGCCATTTGTATCTTTTAACGGAGTAACTTGAGTGAATGTGACTCCAGTGCTATCAATGGTTGCGGGGTTAGTGGTGAAAGTGTAAAAACGAGCAGGTGCATTTTGAGAGCGATCGTCAGAAATAGCGTAAAATTGATTGTTAGTCTCATTGTAAGTAACACCAGACAAACCACCCAATGCAGTCGCTACTCCATTGACTATCCCTGCTGTACCACTGGGAATAAAACCTGTAACAAAGGTTGTCTGACCTAAAAATTCGACATCAGGAACTGTATTACCAGCTTCAGTCGCACCAATTTCTACATCTGCAAATACTAAACGATGGTCAGAACTGGGGAAAGGAAAAGTACCAACAGGTGCAAAAGTTGGATCAGTATTTACAGGCCAAAATACTGCTGAGTTAGTAATTTGTAAATCTGATGATGGTAACACATAATCTGCTCGCAGATTTCCAGGAGTTCCATCAGCGAAGTCTGCGGTGTCAAAATAAGGATTACCATTGTGGTTAGAATTTGCACCACCTTGTAAATCCGCTTGTTGAGGAGCGCCGGCACTGGTAGGGATATAATTAGTATTAATGCCGGGATTTTGTAAAAGTTGTAAAATGGCATTATCAAAACTATCACCATCAAAGGGATCAGCGTTTTGATCACCCATAATTACAAAGCTAGAACCAGCAGCTAAACCGCCTATTTTCCCACCATCATCATAGATATATTCACCTTCACCGGGAGTAATGTAATCAGCCCAAAAACGAATCTCGTCATGATTACGTTTACCATTACGATCTTCATTACCATCAAATACAGGTGGTGTAGGATGACTTACTAAAACGTGAACTGTCTCACCATTAATTAAGATAGGTACATCCCAATGACTCTTAGATGATAAACGCAATACTTCTTGTTCTTCTGGGGAGTACCAAGGAGTATCAGAACCAAGAGTAGAAATAGTAGGTAATAAAGAGTTTGGCATATCCTTCCATAAGAAGTTTTGGAAGGTGCGAACATTGGCAGTATCAATGGGATATTTTGATAACAGCAACATCCCAAATTGTCCGGGGAAATTACCGAAACCAAAGGCATCATTACCGCCACCGACTGTACCGTTATTGTCTAAATCAAATCCAGAGACAATACCTGTGTTAGAAGGCGCAATATAAACGTAGGGATAGTTAACAGGAGTTACACCATTTTGACTAATTCCTAAATAATTTTGCTGTAATAACTCTACAGGTTGTAAAGGATTAGATGCTACATAATCAAACTCATTAATCAGCAGTACATCTGGGTTAGCGCGTTGGATGATTTCTGCTACAGCTTGGGCTTGAGGGTTATCAGGAGTGGATAAATCTGTTACCAATTGACCCTCAGTGTTACGATTGAGGGAAGCATTAAACTGAGAAAAGCGAACTGTGTAATTAGTTGCCATTATTTCTATCCCTTAGTAAATGCAGATTTAGTCTGAAATAATGGCTTAAAAGTACCATTACAAAGTTAAGGGTTTGTTGTTAAATGTTTAAGCTTTTGTAGTTTAATTGTTTGTTTAGGTTTATAAAATATTATGAATACTCTCAACTACTTGTTCAATAAAATCTACTGCATCACCAACCAATAATTCATCTATAGGCCAGCGATTTCCTAAACCTAATGTGGGATCTATATCTGCTTCATGGGCAATTTTATTTCTACGTTTTACAATTTCCTGTAGGTCTTGTTTGATCTTTTTTTGAGCTTCTTGTGTAGTTAGTATTTCCTCTCATTAATATTATCTGGAGTCTGAAAACTTAATTTACTAAACGACTGCATAACTCGATGATAGTGAAATAATTTTATCTGCTAAATCGGAAAAAATTGTTTTAAATTCTTCTTGCTTTTTTTCATTAATTTCTGTTACTATACCTTGCTGATTTAATTGTTCCGGCGTAAGTGCATAAACTGGTGTAGCGTGTTTTTGTGATGGAGCAATTAAACTGTTGGAGCTAGGAATTTTGGTTATGGTAAAACTACAATTTATACCCTGTTCAGTATAAACTTGACTAGGCAGTAACAAATTATTTTGATCTAGAATTGGTTTGAGCTTATTCTTAACTGCATTTTCTATTTTTTCTATCCAAGTTTGAAATGCTGCTGTTTCTTTACCTCTGATAATTCTATAGTTTTGAACTATAGTTCCTAAAAACTTCAAACCAAATTCTGGAAATGGATAGTTTGCTTCCTTCAATATGGGGTTTGTACTTGCTTTTCTTGCCCAATTACACCATTTTGGTAAAATTCTCGCCAGAGAATCTATTGCCATTACTGAGAAGAAATCAGCAGTTGTTGGTACTAAGAAAAAATCACTAATCATCAATAGATTTTGATTAATAGATCCTAAGCTGGGACTCATATCAATTAAAACATAATCAGCATTAAATTTATTAGCAGTTTTTTCCAATAAATCATAAATTGCACCTGGTAAATTTTTTAGTGTTTGAATTGAACCACTGAGTTCTTGTGCAATTCCTAATGTTACTTCATATTCACCAAAACCTACATGACCAGGTAATAAGAATAAACCTGCTTGACTTTGTATTTGAATACAATCTACAGCTTCAATAGCTCTCGGTTGAGATTCAAAAGCAGGAGCTAAACCAGTTTTAATATTAGAATGTGTATTGTATATAGTTTCTATTCTTGCTTCATCTTCTTCTGTTTCTTCTTTTAGAGCCATACCTGTCAGGTTACATTGAGGGTCTGCATCTACAAGAATGACTCTCTTACCTTTTGACGCAAGCATCCAACCTAAGTTAAATGTAGTGGTAGTTTTGCTAACGCCACCTTTGTGATTAAATAAGGCGATTTTTTGAACCATTTTTATCTAATAAAATATAATTAACAACCCATGCTAATTCTACCATTTTTTTATGAAGTAATAGATAGCTTCCCGACTTCTTAAAGAAATCGGGAAGCTGATTTAACTAATGACTGCTATGTTTTTTACATAAAAGCAAAATCAGCAGCAGTCAAACTAGCAGTATTCACACCATTCAACACAGCAACAGTTGTTGCACCGATCGCAATGCTATTACCACTTAAAGTTAAGTCAGCAAAATCAAAACCTGCACCTTGACCAGAAATACCTAAGACATCAGTACCCATCTCAAAGTCAACAATGGTGTTAGCAGTAGCAGGTAAATCACCATTAACGATCCAGAATTGGTCAGCACCTGCACCACCGGAAATTAAGTTACCACCACCTTCTTGAACGAAGAACTGATCATTACCATCTCCACCTAAAGCGCGACCATCTGCACCCAGGTAGAAGATATCATTTCCAGCACCACCAGAAATGCGGTATCCTGTAGCATCGGTAGCGTCTAGTTCATCATCACTACTACCACCAAAGGAGCGATCGCCATCTCCCACATAGATAATATCAGCACCACTGCCAGTAAAGATGCGGTTATCACCTGCGCGGCTACCACCAAAGGGAACATCTACTTCATCGTTTCCAGCACCGGTGAAGACAATATCACTGATACCATCAAAGTCAGTTCCAGCTATTAATATATCTGCGTTCGGTGAACCTGTAACCAGGTCTTTTGCAGGTTGACCTACACCCGGTGCTAGGTTGAGGGTTTGATCTAATTTGAGGATGATGATTTCGTTGTTGTCGATATCTGGACCACGACCCACGGAGAAAGGATAGTTATTGTCATTAGCTACCAAAATGGTATTTGCGTCAATAACTAAAACATTTTCAATGGTGACAAAGGGGAAATCAAAGGTAGTTTTGCCATCTCCGTTGAGGTCGTTGGGATCTTGAACATTCAACAGATCAACTACTTCGACTTTCTCTACAAAGCCGTTAGCATCTGTTTTCGATAAGTCAACTTTGTAGATTTTCTTGAATTGAGCAGATTCACCTTGACCACCATCTCTTTCTATGACCAAGTATTCATTATTATTGATGACTGCGAAATCACCGATCGCATGATTAGGGCTTTCCATTTGATAGTAGCCTTGCAATCCTTGGTATTGCCCAGAAGCTACATCAAATTTATAGATTCGCAGTGAACCTGCGGGATCACCGTAAACTGTCCCTTCTAGTAATGGATACAAGGTTTTTTGGTCGGGACTAATTGCTAATCCTTCAAATCCTCTAGAACCACCAAGGTTGGAAACAACAGTTTCACCGACAAATTGATCTCGTACCAAGTCTCCTGTACCAGGGAAATCGGTAAAGTAACCATCAACTCCTAATTCAATGAACTGTTCATATTCAGCTATGGGGTTACCGTTGTAGTCTGATGCTAGAAACACTCCTTCATTACGGAAGGTATAGGGATGTACCAACAAACCTGCATTATGGGCATCTTGGACTAAGGTTGTAGGAGTACCAAGAACCCGATCAGATTCGTTGATTATGCCATCACCATTCAGGTCATCTGCTTGACCATCACCATTATTATCTACTGTGCTGGCAGGAATAATTAAACGCTTGCTGGGTCCAATACCAGAGGCATAGTCGTTAATATCAGCTAGTCCTGCTGGGGTAGCTAAATCGCCATAGGTGCGAGTATCACCACTCAGTACAAAATCGAATGGTCTTTGTGAAGCACCACCAAATAATTGAATGAGTGGTATATCAATACCTGCTGCTGGCATGATCACATCATTCAGTTCTTGGAGATTCCCTACTTCAAAGGATTGGATAAATACCCGGCTGGGATCTGTGAAGTTATTAGCAACTAAGGTATCAACTAGCAATTGTCCCAGACTGGTGTTGATTTTGGTAGTTCCATCTAGGAGTGTACCTTCGGTTGCAAAGTAGGAAGGGTGTTTGGTTTCGGGATAGATACCAATTTTGCGACCTGTTTCTGCTTCTACCTGCTTGACTAAATCAATGATTTCTGTGAGGGTGGGGACTGCTAAGTTGTCATTATCATATTCTGTTCCCCGCAGGTCTGGTAGACGTTCAATTGACTTGAGAGTCTTGATTTCTGCTAGGGTTAAGTCTTCGGTAAACCAACCTCTGATAGTACGACCATCAATGACTTTGGTGGTGAAACGGTCGGCAAATTCTGGACGGGTATTGATATCTGTGCTGGTGTCTGTACGGTTAACTGAACCATCAGCATTGAGAATTGCTAAGGCGTTTTCGTGACGTGCAATTAAAATGCCGTCTTTGGTAGCGACCAAATCAGGTTCAATAAAATCAGCACCATCGGCGATCGCTAATTTATAAGCTGCTAGAGTATGTTCTGGACGTGAACCACTTGCACCTCTGTGACCAATGACTAAAGGTGCATTACCATCTAAGGTATTAAATTCGGTTTTAGCCAAAACATCGGGGTTTTGAGGGGATCTAACAAATTCTGCGGTAATGCGATCGCGTACTAAGTCACCAGTACCGGGAAAATCGGTAAAATAGCCATCAACACCCAAATTAATGAATTGTTTAAATTCTTCTGCTGGGTTGCCATTATAATCTGAAGCTAAATAACGTCCTTCGTTGCGGAAGGTGTAGGGATGTACCAACAAACCCTCAGCATGGGCATCTTGGACTAAAGTAGTCGGCGCAGTTAGTGTTTTATCAGCATCGTTAACTACACCATCACCATTGACATCATCTGCTGCACCATCATTATTAGCATCCACACCTGCAACAGAAACAATCATCCGTTTCCAGGGTCCAATACCATCCGCATAGGTAGCAATTTCTGCTAAACCTGCTGATGTTTGTAGGTCGCCATAGGTGCGTGTGTCACCATTAACGGTAAAATCGTAGGGTCGAGCATTGACAGATTCATAAATCAGAGAACCATCAAGTGCCACATCATAAGCATCCAACAACTGAACTAAAGGAATATCAGTTTTCCCATTTAGTTCCTTGAGGTTAGCAACTTCAAAAGATTGGATGAATATACGACTAGGATCAGTGAAATCTGCTGCTGCTAAAGTTGCTAACAGCGGTTCTTCTAGAGACAATCCTAAATCATCGTGAAAAGTTGGATGTTTGGTTTCTGGATAGATACCGATTTTGCGACCCGTATCTAATTCTACCTGTTTAACTAATTCGATGATTTCCGCAAAAGTAGGAATTTCATACAAATCATTAAAGACTTGAGGACGGAAACCTTGGGGCATTCTTGCCTTGAGGGTTTTGATTTCTGCCAAAGTAAAATCAGAAGCAAAATATGCCGTAACTTCGACACCATCAAGCATCTTGGTAGACTTGCGATCTGCACCAAAAACTTCTGCTACATTGGTAGTATCATCCAGCATTGGTTCGTGACGGGCAATTAGCACACCATCGCTAGTAGAAACCAAATCTGGTTCAATGAAGTCTGCACCTCGTTCAATTGCTAACTGATAAGATCCCAGAGTATGTTCTGGTAATTCACCACTAGCACCCCGATGACCAATAACAATTGGTGCTTCTCCATTTAAGGTATTTAGTGTAACTGTGTTAGGTGTAGGAATAGGTGCATCTAACAATTTGCCAGTTGCATCAAAATGTAATAGATAAGGTCCAAATTCTTCACCGATCCAGATTGAACCATCTTTAGCAATCACAAATGATTCAATATCAAAATCTGCACCAGTTAATAATCTGGAACTAGTTCCTTCATTCACAATTGTGAAAGGAATCTTATTATCAGGATCAGCTAGTTGAATGTAACCTAAAACATCAACAGAACTATCTCCATTTTCTGTGCCGACAAAGCTAGGATCTACTTCATAAATACGCAGTAGATAATCTGCACTATTGTTCTTTGCACCGTAACCATTATCTGACAGAAAATAGAAACTATTGTTGCCTGTAAACTGTACACCACTAAAACCTTGTACGGGATGTCCGGGAAAAGGACCTGTTCTGCCATTTCCAGAAATCCCATTTCCTGATTCTGGACCTTCAGCAAAGGTATCAGCAGGGAGAGAAGCAAAACCAATCAATTCAACATTCTGAACCATATATTTAATGATCTCTGTTCTTGATTTTTACTTGTGGTACGATATTAAATTTCTCTGTATTCACTCACCAAACAAGCAAATCTAATGTGATCAAGAAGAGCTTATGTAAATGAATGAGAGAATTTAATAAACGCCAATAAGCGATATTTTCATGAGAAGATTAAGATAGAAATAACTTAGGTAAAACAAAAGGTTAAAATAAGTCGTAATCCATAAATTTCTCTTCTCTCTGTGTTCTCTGCGTCTCTGCGGTTAGTTCAAAAAATAAGATCCCCTACTTTTGATAAAAGTAAGGGATATGAGACTTTTTAAAAGTCAAAAATTAAAAATGAATGCTGTCTTTTTCTAAACAAAAGCGAAATTAGCAGCAGTCAAACTAGTAGTATTAACACCATTCAACATAGCAATAGTTGTTGCACCGATCGCAATGCTATTACCACTGAGAGTCAGGTCACTAAAGTCAAAACCTGCACCTTGACCAGAAATACCTAACACATCAGTACCCATCTCAAAATCAGCAATGGTGTTAGCAGCAGTTGGTAAATCACCATTAACGATCCAGAATTGGTCAGCACCTGCACCACCGGAAATTAAGTTACCACCACCTTCTTGAACAAAGAATTTATCATCACCATCTCCACCTAAAGCGCGACCATCTGCACCCAGGTAGAAGATATCATTTCCAGCACCACCAGAAATGCGGTATCCTGTAGCATCGGTAGCATCTATTTCATCATCACTACTACCACCAAAAGCACGGTCATCATTACCCACATAGATAATATCAGCACCGCTGCCAGTAAATACACGGTTGTTACCAGCTAAAATTCCACCAAAGGGAACATCTACTTCATCGTTTCCTGCACCAGTAAACACGATGTCATTGACTCCATCAAAGTCAATACCCGCAATTAACTGATCTGCATTAGAAGAAGTAGATACCAATTGAGAATCTTGAACTAAGGAAGCATTAGGAGCAACTAAGAACGCTAACTGTCCACCACGGACAAGGTTTTCGTTAGCAGTTGGAGTTCCATCCCCATTACCATCAATATTGGTGGCGGTGATGATAGTGCCATTGTTCAGTGTGCCAGCTTGCACATCGAAAATGAATAATTCACCAGGCTGATTCCCAAACAAATTGGAAACATCAAGAATACCAGAAGTTTCCCAGTTACCAAGGTCAGCAGGGTTAGAATCAACTTGACCAGAAGGAATACCTGAACGATCAACTTGTCCAATCCGGGTTAGAGTTGAAGAAGGATCAGCTACTGAAGGATCAAGTTTCCAGATTGAAGTTTCTTCGCCAGAAGTTGCACCAAATAAGGTCGAAGAAATAGCGCGATCTTCTTGAATGTAGATTTTGCCATCGTCAGCCCAGTCGAGGTTGTCAGGGCTACGTAGACCGAAATCTTTCTTATCAGCTTCATTAGCATCGTAGAGAATGTCTAATCTAGCAGTGATGTCTCCTGTATTGAGGTTACTAAAGTCAACGTCAACTTTGTAGGTTGTTCCCCAAGTATCAGCACCATCAAAAATAGATTCACGACCGGTTGAAGCTAGTACCGCTTGTGTACCATCTTGAGGATTGGTAGCAACATCTTCAGGACGAGAGAACAAAAATGCTTGGACATCTGCGGCTAATTTATCTTGTTGTGCTTGGGTAGCAAAGCCTTGAGAATCGTAACCAAGCTCAGTTTGAGCAATGGGAGTAGCACTAGCAAGGTCAGGGCGATAGTAGTCGATCTCTACAAATTTACCACCAGTGAAGTTGTTTGTACCGCTGAAGTCTCTAGGATCAGCTTCTATAGTGTCACTAGCATCGGCTGGATCATCAGCAACCCAAACAAATAATTCACCACCAACTAAACCATTACGCTCTAGGAAATTACCGCCAGAATTCTTTGTACCAACGTAAAGAATTAAAGGTGCAGGATCTCGATCATCTCCAATTAATATTGCAACTTTGTCAGTTGTGCCTGTGTCAAGTGTTGTCACATTTTCCCAAGCTGCGCGACCCAACCAAGGTAAAGCGTATAAAGTGTTAGTTGCAGTATCTAAGGCGAATTCTGAACCACCATCATTTTCTTCACCAGTAAAGAAAATACGATCAGCAAAACCTTTACCCGCACCAAATTCATGAGCTTCAAATAAAGCCGCAGAACAAAATCTAGCCAGACCAGCAAAATCTAAATCTGATGCTGCATCAACAACTTCACCTTGACGATTAATGATGGTGTCATAGGCTAGGCCAGAATCAACAATTTGCAATGTGCGCTTGTCAACATCAAAGAAGCTAACTCTTGCTCCAGGAAGTTGTGTACCATTTTTCAGGGTGTACTGATAACCAACGGCACTACCTAACTCGTGGTTGACAAGTAACCGAACAGTTGTATCGTTGAGCGAGAAAGCACCAATACCGTCGAGAATTCCGGGAGGAACATAGTCTCCAATCTTGTCACCAACAGTAAAAATAGGGTCAACTGTATAACCGTTTAAACCCTTCACTTGAGCAGGTTGGTTTGTATCGAATGGTGTATTAGTCATCAAAATCCTCGATTGTTTTTGTAGTGCTTACTAATCAAGTAAGTTCAATAGTTTGGCAAGAGCCGAAAAACCTAACTGATTGACTATAGAGTATTAAGCTTAGTTACCAATCTCACGAAAAGTTTAAGGAATAACTATGATTTAACTGTCTCTTGATTAAAGATTTAGCCCGAAGTTTAATTTTTGGTTATGAAGAGATTATGAATAATATTTACTCATTAGCGAAAATCAAAAACTGTTGAAAATTTATTTCCAGGCTTTTATTTAGTTGTTTAAATCTTCCAAAAATAAGGATTTTAGAGTTGGCAATACTCCAAAATCCCAACGCATAAAACTTACACAAGCATCACACTCAATTTATATTATTGGTACTATGCCAATATTAAAACTAATACAGACCCGATCTTCATTGCTCATATTCGTTTCAACGCCATGCAAAAGCCAACTGGGAAATATTAACATTGTCCCTTCACAAGCTTTGTAAGTTATTCTGGGTAAAGTCCAGATGTTAAACTCTACGGATGGTGGTAATATCATTTGTGATGCTGGTCGAGGATCACAAAAAAATATGCCTCCACAATTTTCAGGAGTTTTGAGATAGTAGACTCCGCTCAAGATAGAATTTGGGTGATTATGTACAGAGTTGCTCGCAAATTTACGATTAATAATTGACCAACAAGTTGTGATTTTGAGGCTGAATTTATGTAAATCCCATTGTAAAAAGGTGGCAACTTCCAAAATATTTTTATTGATTATTGGTGTCAAGTTGTAAAAGCTCTCTCTCTCATGTAAATTATCCACACTGTGCCATCCCAGTATATTAGACCACCGCTCACCCTTGCTATCCCGACTCTCTTCTTCATAGATAGTTTGCAATAGTAGGGGATTTAGTTGTTGGTAATTTTCTACTGGAAAATGCCAAACGGATGTGGGAAACCAATCATTTCTAGAACCAGGCATAATTTTTTATACGATCAGGTGCAAATTTAATATAATTATTAATATAATTAATTCTGCAATGTAAGTATGAATTAGGCTCAAGTCCTTTTGCCTTCTGCATCCTGTTTTATCCCAACGACAAATATTTACACCCACCTCATTACCAAAAGATTAAAGGAAGATTAATTTCTGTTAAATATAAAGTTAAAATATATGGGATAAAATCATTTAATTCGAGATATACTAGGAAACTTAGATACAATTTCTGAAGTCTTTCCAGATTAAAGCTGATTGATTTGTATTTTGGAGTAGTTTAATGTTTCACAATCAATGGAAAAAAGGAATTACTTTCTTTTTATTATTGGTTTTTGTGTTTTTAAGTACAATTACCTGTGGTATTCTTCTAGAAAATCAATCTGCTTATGCTGTCAAGGATGAAGATTGGAATAGGTTTCTCAAAAACAAAAGCTTTATTGAGGCTGTAAATGAAGTTGAGAAACATTGGGAAAGAGACTATGAAGAATATTTTGCTCAAAATTTAGCGGATTTTACTTTAACGGCTGAAGATATAGCTCAGACACTTTCTAAATTATCTCAACAAACTGCCACACAAACTGCTGTTATCTGGATATGGCCACGAGAAACGCAACTGCAATTAGTAATTATTACTCCTGGAAAAAAACCACAGGTTTATAGTGTTACTGAAGCTGATAAAAACAATTTAATGGATGTTGTTAAACAGCTAAATGTTGCCATTACTAGTCCTAGCAGACGTAGAACTAAAGCTCACTTACAACCAGCCCAAACACTATACAAGTGGATGGTCAAACCATTAGAATCTACTCTAGAAACTGAAAAAATAGACACCATCCTTTTTTGTTTAGGAATTGGTTTACGGACTCTACCCATAGCCGCATTACATGATGGAGATCAGTTTTTAGTAGAAAAGTATGCGATCGCTCGCATTCCTGCTTTTAATTTGATGAATTCTAACTACAAAAAAACTAATTATTCGCAAGTTTTAGCAATGGGAGCATCGGAATTTTCTCAACAGGAATCTTTACCAGCAGTACCAGTGGAATTGAATGAAATTACCCAAGATTGGGGTTCAAGTAAGCAATTTATCAATCAAGAATTTACCCTCAAAAATTTCCAAGCACAACGAAAAAAACAGCCTTTTAAAATTGTTCATTTAGCTACCCACGCAGAATTTAACCCAGGAAAACCCAATCAGTCTTATATTCAGTTCTGGGGTAATGAAAAAATCAGATTAGACGAAATCGAAAAGTTGAATTTGGACAAACCACAAGTAGATTTACTAGTTTTAAGTGCTTGTAGAACTGCATTGGGAGATCAAGAAGCAGAGTTGGGTTTTGCAGGGTTAACGGTTAAATCAGGAGTAAAATCTGTTTTGGCCAGTCTTTGGAATGTTAGCGATATGGGAACTTTGGCTTTGATGACTGAATTTTATCAGCATTTGCAAGAAATACCACTAAAAGCCAAGGCGTTGCAAACGGCACAAGTGGCTATGCTAAAAGGAAAAGTTGGTTTAAAAAAGGGTAAGTTACAGGGATCTCGTGCAAGTTTACAACTCCCATCAGAATTAGCAAAATTGGGAGATGAAACTTTTTCCCACCCTTATTATTGGTCAGCTTTTACAATTATTGGTAATCCCTGGTAACTTATTCTGCTAAATTGTTTAAAAGTTGAATATCCCTGACTTTTTTGTGAAGTTGGGGATTTTATTATGAAAATATTTTTTGTTCATAAATAAATTTTGATGATACAATATATCTAAAGCTTTTTGGAATCTCCGCTTCGTAAATCTCCTGCGCTTGTAGAAATAATTACCACCTCCTCAAATTATTCTCATGAAACGTATCACATCTGTTCTTCTCGCTACTGTAATAGCGTCTATGTCCGTGTTGGGTATTGTTGAAAATGCTGATGCACATTCTCGTTATCGTCGTCAGACAACTACCCATGTCAGACGTTATCGGACTTGCACTGGCAGAAATCGTTATAGATATTATCGTGGTAGGTATTACAGATGTCGTTACTATAGACGCAATAGAAGACATCATTAATTAGCCATTTTTTAAGTTGGCTTAGGCAGTCGCAACGCAGCAAAATTTGGCGTTGCTGATTTGAGGTATGAACGTGATTTTTAATGATGTGAAAAACTTTGTAGAGACGTTCCATGGAAAGTCTCTACACCTAAAATCATACTTGCTTTCAGCAACGCCTAAAACCACTAGCCCATTCTTGGGGTTGTAAAAATACTTTGGTTAGTTCTTCTTCAGGACTGCCTGGTTCTGGTTGATAACCATATTCCCAGCGTGTTAAAGGTGGTAAGGACATTAAAATTGATTCCGCTCTCCCATTGGTTTGTAAACCAAATATTGTTCCCCGGTCATAGACTAAATTAAACTCTACATAACGACCTCTGCGGTATAATTGAAATTGACGCTGGCGATCGCTATATTCTGTATTTTGTCTTCTTTCGGCTATTGGTAAATAACTTGGTAAAAATGCCTTACCGCAAGACTGCACTAGGGCAAATACATCTTCCCAACTATGATTTATTCTGCCTATTTGTTGGCTATAAACTGCCGCCGGACTATTTGTTTCTGAACCAGCATACAAATTACCATTAGCATCTTGATAGTCAAAGAAAATACCACCTATTCCCCTTTGTTCTTGACGATGGCGTAAATAAAAATATTCATCACACCAGCGTTTATAAGTAGGATAATATTCTGGATGATGCTGATCACAAGCATTTTTTAATGTTCTATGAAAATGAATTGCATCTTCCGCAAAAGGATAATAAGGTGTTAAATCTGCACCACCACCAAACCACCAAATTGGACCAGCTTCAAAATAACGATAATTTAAATGTACTGTGGGTACATAAGGGTTACGGGGATGCAGTACCATTGATGTACCTGCTGCATAAAAACCATGTCCCGCAGCTTCTGGACGCTGGGTTAAAATCGCTGGAGGTAATGTATCTCCCCAAACTTCGGAAAAGTTGACTCCACCTTGTTCAAATACTCTTCCTTCCCGAATTACGCGAGTCCGTCCTTCTCCACCTTCTGCACGTTGCCATATATCTTGATGGAATTTAGCTTGTCCATCTAGTGCTTCCAAGCCTTGACAAATCTCATCTTGTAAAGCTAATACAAACTGTTTTGCTCTTTGTCTTGAATCTGTAGGTATGCTGTTATTGATTGGAGGTGGTGTAACTAATACGCTTTTATTCCCCGTCATAATTGAAAACCGCTAATATGCAAAAATCTATTGCTGATTAATAACTATAGAGTTATTAAAGCAGGAAACTATATTTTGTTAAAAAACTTAATAAATTATCGGGATAAATGACTGAAAGGCTTATTTAGCGTAACTTTTTTGCTGTGATGCCAAAAAAATAAAAACTATTTATATTATATGGCGATCGCATTTTCCATAACCACAGAAAAGCGATACATCAATTTTAACATTTTCCCACAAACGTAGGGGTTTAGCATTGTGCTTTACCCCTACTACAACTACAACGCTTTAAGCACTAACTAAATAATAATTATCGGCATCAGAAACACCAGAACTGCTAATTGAATAAAATCCTTTGCGAATAGCAGAACCCAATGGAGCATTTTGTTCCCACATCCAAAAACCATTTATTGCACCTGCACTATTACGTCGGTATCCAGCAAAAATTCCGGTATGGTTATATGTACCATAATAACTGTTATTTCTACCAGCAAAAGTGGCCATCGCAGTACCTACTGGCATAGATATAACACTAACAATAGAAGTCAAAACCCATACTAATTAGGGCTTACAGATATTTATAAGTATTATTACGTATTTTCGGTAATTTACCGAAATGGATATAGATGATTATATGAATTATTTGTAAACCGAGATTCATCATTTCCAAGCATGGCAGTAGATATAATAGAATATGGAATGTAGAGATCCATTACACAAAACCAAAATGATATCTATCAACCTAGATCGAGAAACGGAAACCTACCTAGCAGAAATTATTACTCAAGAGAATACTACGTCTGAAGAACTGCTAAAAAAACTAATTTATCAACATTGGCAAACAATAAAACCTTGTCAAACTCTAGCTCAAAGACGAGGAAAACATCCAGACAACCTATTACAAGATGCTGATCCTGATTTGTCATTACGAGAAAATCGTAAAAAGATCATTGCGGAACATATCCAAAACCATTATCAGAAATCTAAATAGAAATATAAATAATGAAGGACTATCCTCCCCATATTCTTACTGATAGTAGTATTTTGGTTGCTTACTACAGCTTACAAGATAATTATCATAAATCTGTTTGTAAATTTTTTGAACAATGTTCAAGTGAACTAATTACTACCATTCCTTGTGTGACTGAAGTCATGTATCTTTTGAGTAAAGATTATCGGACACAAAATGAATTTCTCAACGATTTAGCTCAAAAACTTTATCGTTGTATTCCCCTAATACCAGAAGACTTTACTCGAATTAGACAACTAAATGAACAGTATGCAGACTTACCAGGAGATTTTGCTGATTTGTCATTAATTACTATCTCTGAACGTCTCAATATTTCAGCAATCATTACATTAGATAGTGATTTTGATATTTACCGTCGTTATCGAAAACAACCTTTTGAAAGAGTGTATTTAACTTTATAAATTAGTGTCATACAGCTTACAGTTACCTGAATAAACAAAAACTTGATCACAAAACTTCATAAACTCTTGCCGTTAATTCATAAAAATACAATTACTGAAATCCTTACTCACAAGCCTTTTCAGTTTAAAACAACCATGAAGTTGTCCTAGCTTAACAAAACTTGCCAATCAAAGACTAGCCAAATGAACAGAGCTAATATAACTTATTAGTTATCTAAGTATTTAGCTAATCGAGAGAGGAATCATGGTTCAGAGCGTATCCCCATCAACCATTAAAGCTCCCAAAGCTGGAATTAAACAGCCTAGTAAGGAAACAGCCCTTACTCCTCGGTTTTACACCACAGACTTTGAAACAGCAGCAAATTTAGACCTTTCAGCCCAAGAAAGCGAGTTACAAGCACTATTAACAGAAATGCGGACTGACTATAACCGTCATCATTTTGTTAGAGATGAGGAATTTGAGCAGTCTTGGGAACATATAGAGGGAGAAGCAAGAAAAGCTTTTATTGAATATTTAGAACGTTCTTGTATTTCTGAATTTTCAGGATTTTTATTATTTAAGGAATTATCACGGAAGGTAAAAGAAAAGAATCCTTTATTAGCAGAAATATTTCAATTAATGGCGCGTGATGAAGCCCGTCATGCTGGATTTTTAAATAAAGCAATGGGTGATTTTAAACTATCTTTAGATTTGGGTGAAGTGACAAAAACTCGCACCTATACATTTTTCCCTTTGGAGTGGGTGCTTTACAGTGTTTATTTATCAGAAAAAATTGGTTATTGGCGTTATATTATAATCTTTCATCATCTGCAAAAACATCCAGAACATCAGTTTTATCCTATCTTCCGTAAATTTGAAAGTTGGTGTCAAGATGAAAACCGACATGGGGATATTTTTAAGGCTTTATTGCGATCGCAACCCAAACTCTGGAATAATTGGCAATCAAGGTTATGGAGTCGCTTTTTCTTGTTATCTGTATTTGCTACTCACACTTTGACAGTTCACGAAAGAAGTAGTTTTTATGATTTATTAGGACTGGAAGCGACAAAATTTGATCAAGATGTCGTTCGTAACACTAATGAAACTGCGGGAAGAGCTTTTCCAGTGATGTTAAATACTGAACATCCCCAATTTTTCCCCCGGTTACAAAAATGCTCAGACTACAATTTACAAATCTCAGAAATTGAACGCAGTTCTCAACCTAAATTAGTGAAATTGCTGCGTAAAGTTCCTTTATTTATGGGCATTATTGGGAATTTATTATTAGTTTATTTAATTAAACCCATTGATGCTGAAAATTTGCGGGGAACTGTACGTTAAAGTAAAAGATCCCCAACTTTTTAAGAAGTCGAGGATCTTGGAATCTGAATAGAAGTTAGTCAGAAATGCCAGCATCTCGAAGGCATTTCTCTAACTCTTCCAAGCGTTTTAAGGCATTTTCTTTTGCAAGTCGTTCTTGGTTAACTTGTTGTTGAGCATTTTCTTTAGCAAGTCGTTCTTGCTGTACTAACTCAGAACCCCAAAGTAGCAAATTACCGTCTTGATCCCACCAGCGTAACCAATAACCTTGACGGTTTTCGCGTTTTCCTTGCCAAACACCAATAAATAATTCCATTTCAGTTAACCAGTAACGGTTATTTTCATCTGAGGAACTCAATTTATAATGCCCTTTATCATCTAATTGATGTACTTCCAACTCACCGCTATTTGGTTCAAAAATAATGTAGTTAGGAACTTGTAAAACCTGTTCATAATAAAACCATTTTCCGGGAGGATAGGTGTGTTTATTAGAATATTCACTTCCATCTGTATCTGAAAGAAATTCCATCACCACCGCAGGAATTTGTCCCTGTTTATGGGGGGTGTAACTGCGTTGGATTTGCTCTCTAGGTACTGTAATTTGTGGCACGTAAGCCCAGTCAGGTGCTTTGATGACAAATTTACCATTTACTGTGGCACAGATGCCGTAATTGGTGGTAGCGATCGCATTTTCTGGCAGCTTACCAGCTAGTTCTAGGCTTTCCGTCAGTGCTGCTGCTAGACTGGGTTGATTGACATTATCCACGGGTTCATCGTCTAAAACGAAGTCTTCGGGTAAGAGTTCCCAGGTGATGTTGGTGGTCGAAGCACTTACAACCATAGGAAACACAAATAAGGGATTAAACTCTAGTATAGCTTGTCACGGATATAGGGAT
>NZ_JAYGHA010000012.1:119798-150454 GCF_034931405.1 Anabaena sp. UHCC 0451
GATTTTTTCAAAATTCAAATATGAGTCCTATATGACGGTTTATATTTAGATTATAAACCAAACTGAAATTAATAAAATTCGTGCGAAAAATTCCGTTATTTATTGCCATTGTTTGGAATTTATTTTTAGTTTATCTCATCAAACCAATTGATGCTGAAAATTTGCGGGGAACAGTGCGTTAATTATTATTTATTTGGGTGAAATAAAGCCTTGGCGACTGGAAGTCGCAGCTATACAGACAAAACCCACCTCCGTGGGTTTCAAATCCTTTGCTTGTGTAGTAGCGATTTTTAATCGCCTAAAACTTGTCTTGTACTAGAGATATTGCTGTATCACGTTCTGACTTTTGTTTAAAACTATTAGCAATTTGCACCGCTAGACTGGATTCTCCTGCTGTTAAAGCTTCATCAAATATTTGCCAGAGAAAATCACGACGTTCAAAGTTATCAACAATATTTTTTGCTTCATCTAATGCAAATCCCATTGTTTGACTTGCACGACCGGCTTCTCCTTGAAAAGCATAGGCTTTCGCTATTAATGACCAATTATAAGCTTTGGCTTGGTGAGATTGAATTTGGACATTAATTTGCCCAGCTTGAAGTAGTTGCCAAATGGGAATATTTCTGATATTTGCAGGTACAAAATAATTTCTAATTACAATATTTAAAAGTTGCTCGCTTTGGTCATCATCGGCAATAGTTTTAGCAATGTCTTCTAGTCTAATAACAACTGATTGCGCTTGGGGATGTTGACCGTTAGCGTGATAGTTAATGGCTATTTGTGCGAGAATGGAAACTTGCTGAGGGCGTTCTAATATGATTTTTTGTGTTAATTCCATAGCATAAGCTGGATCAGATGCCGCAGCAGCAACTATGAGTCTATCTGTTAACCAATCTTTTTGTGAAGGTTCTAGGGTTTGGGCTAATTTAAATCCCGCTTCTACTGTGGTTTTAATTTGCTGTTCTCGATTCAGGGTGGCATAGGCTTTAACAATTGCTACCTTTGCCCATAATTTTTGTATGGTATCGTTGATATTGTCACTTAAAGAAACAGCATTTGTTAAAATTTGATTAGCTTTATCTCCTGCTTGGGCAATGTGAAAAATTTCCGCTACATCAGCTAGTACATGAACTGGCCAAGAGGGAAATGAGGGTTGTTTGGGTAAATTTTCCACCAATTTTAAAGCACTTTCCGCAGATGCCAAAGCTTGATCATGTTTTCCAAATTGCATATACAATTTAGCGATCACATTTAAATATTGCACCTGTTCCCTAACAGAATTAATATTTTCTTCCTTGAGTGTCTTTGCTGAAGTCAAAGCTTCATTTAATATGGCAATTGTGCGATCGCTTTGATTGAGTTGGGAATAGTCCCGCGCTATATCTAGTAATAAACCTGCATTACTAACAGAAAAGTAAATATTGCGATCATAAAAAATCGTAATTCTATCCACTGTCCGCGCAATTTTTAATGCTTCTTCTAGGACAGCAGCAGCTTTTTGAGGTTGTTTAGTTAGTTGGTATTGTTGGGCAATTGTTCGCAGTTCCTGAACTCGATATTGTCCAGTAGTCAAGGAATTTGCCGCCTTAATTGCTAAATTATATTGTCCAGCTTTAGCAGCTTGACGGACAATTTGATTTACTGTTTCTACCTTGGGATCAGGGATGTCTCTTACTACTCGTAATTGTCCATCCTTTACTAACTGCGTCAATGAAATAGCATTTGCATATTGACCATTATTACTATATTCACGGGCGATCTCTAATCTTGCATCTGCTTGTTCATAATCTTTGCGACTATTAGCAATAGCTAAAGCCCGATCAAAAGCCCCTATTTGGGCAAAGTATCTAGCCCAAGGAGCAAGATATGGATATTTATCTTTGCGGGCGTTTTCATAGCCTTGGGAAATGATTGATATCGCCTTTTGTTGTTGTTTGGCCTGGGCATAAGCTATGGCAACATCAATTAATGTCGGAATTTTTCCACCGGGTGATTTAATTTGGTTAGCTGTTTGGTAAGCTATATCTAACTTTCCATTACGTCTTGCCCACTGAGATAACATCATCAGCGCCGATAATTTTTCGGTTTCATTAGTAATGGTTTTAGTAAATGCCACAGCTTCATTAAAACGTCCTGTATTGATATATCCCTTGATGATGGCAGATCGCGCTTTTTCTGCTGGATAGTCTTCATTAATTTTTTGAGTTAAGGCGATCGCCTCGTTAAATTGTCCCCGATCAGCTAAGTTAGAAATGATGGGAATTAACACCTGATTTTGGGATGAACCTAATTTAATTCCTTCGGCAAATTGTTTGGCCTGGTTAAATTTTCTAGCTTGTAAATAGGCATTAACAATAGCAATTTCCGTTTCCGTTCGTAAAGGAACATAGGCAGAAGCTTGGGGAGGCATGGTTTTATAACTCATGCTATTAGTAATAGCGATCGCTTTTTCATAGCTTCCTAATTTAGCCTGTGCTACCGCTATTTTCCCTAACAACTGATCAACAGTGGCAGAATTACCAGATAACCGAGCAGTTTTTTCCGCTTCTAAAAGGCTAGAAAATGCCTGTTCTTTTTGTCCATTAGCGGCATATTGTCGAGCAGTGCGAATCAAATTCCATGTTTTATCAACGGGATTTTCGCCAACAATATTATTTGATTGAACAATGATATTTAAATCACGATGTTTATGAGATACCGAAGGCTCATTAATAGCTGCGGTGACAGGTGCGACAGCCATCAAACTAACGAAAAGTGATAATATTAACCGTTGTACTGATATTTGATACATTGCCAAGGAACTCTGAGGAATTATATTTTGTATACTTGGGAATAATACACAATCTCTCAGAGCCATTACGGATTAAGTAGGAAAATTATATGGATTCTTTTTTTGGGATCGCTTTAATCATGAATTGTCCCATCTGGCATAATTACCCCTTGCAAATCCGCATTCGTGAGAATTGCTTCTGTTAAATCTGCTCCTTGTAAATTGGCATTTTTTAATATAACATGAGTGAAATTTGCAAAACTTAAATCAGCATTTTTTAAACTCGCTCCTGTTAAATCAGTTGCTAAATCTCCCCATTGAATTATGCGACCTAAATTAGCTCTGCACAATTTCGCACCATCTAAATTAGCATGATGTAAAGTAGCCGCTCGTAAATCAGCATAACTCAAATCTGCTTTACTCAAATCCGCATATCCTAAGTCTGTTCGTTGATTAGAACTAGGACGGAAATCTGCTTTAATTAATAAAGAATCAGACAGTTTTGCACCATGCAAATTTGCACCACATAAACTAGCTTTAATTAAGTTGACTTGATATAGTTGGCTGTTAACTAATTTTGCCCCTGTTAAATCAGCTTCTCGCAGAATAGCACGATATAAATCTGCTGAACTTAAATCTATTCCCCACAGAATAGCTTCACTTAAATCAGCTTCTCGGAAACAAGCTTGACTAAAATTAGTTTTTCCTAACCTTGTTTGACGTAAATCAGCATAGCTAAAATCCGCACCTTCTAAATTTGCGTTGGTTAGTTCTGCATCTTGGAGATTAATTCGCTGAAAATTTCTTTCTCCAGCAGCATAGCGTTTAATAATTTCTTCTACATTCATAAATAAATTTTGGATATTTTAAACGGAAATTAAAGCTATTAATTAATTAACTCAATAACTGTATAGTGATTCTATCATGTTTTTGTAATTTGGTGATTGATGAATAAAATCCTCTCCTTGTTTCTCCTGACTCCTATTTATAAATTATTGATATTTAGTTATAATCCTAAATAGTGATGAATTGTTTTGCTGACGATTGAGTTGTCATAATGCCAAAAACAAATCCCTCTACATCTGATCCAGTTATTATCGCAGCGGTGGCTGACTATTTCAAGGTGTTATCCGAAGGAAGCCGGTTACAAATTTTGACCTGTCTCAAATCAGGTTCTATGAATGTCATGGAGATTGGGGAAGCAACAGGTTTAGGACAGGCCAATCTGTCTAAGCATTTGAAAGTGTTAACTCAAGCAGGGATTTTATCCCGTCAGCCTAAAGGAACTAGCGCCTATTATGAGATTGCAGACCCGATTATTTTTGAGCTTTGTGAATTAGCGTGCGATCGCATTAGTCAACGTGTATTACAACAAGCTGAAAACCTCAAAGCTTTTCACAACAAAAATACAGGTTTTTAAATTAAATTCGTAATTAAGAAATTTTTAATTGCGTGTATATCTATGTTTGACACCCACAGGAAAATATTCAACATCACCTGTAGGTTTTAATTCTACCTGCGGTGTTTGATATTCTGAAGGAACATAATTAGCAAACTCGCTATTTAACCGCAACAATTGAGCAAGTATAGAATTAGCAATAGTTATAGTTTTCTCTTCGCTAACTTCTACATTGGGTGCTAATTCTACAACCACAGATAAAAAGCGGTTTTTGTCTAAGTCTTCTTTTACCTGTAACACAAATTTACCCGTTACCCATTCTCTAATTATCGGTTGTTCTAATCCCACTGTCACATTTTCTGGGTAAATATTTGCCCCAAAATAAGAAACTGTAAAATTAGCACGTCCGAAAACATAAACAAACGGTAATTGATTAATTCCTCTATTGTGCTGTAATTCTGCAATGGGATTAAAACCCCACTCAGCTAAAAATTTCAGCATCTGGTCATAACTAATTAAACCACCATGATCAAAGATATTATATCTAATTAAAGGAATGCCATTATTACCAGAAAATATGAGTCTACCGTCTTCAACTTCAAAAAATCGACTACTAGGATCATACTGTACTAATGTCGGTAAACGAGATTCTCCAAATAATGCTTTTGCTGCTTGAGGATGTGCTGCTAAAAACCGTCGAATACAAATGCTTAAAGGTGTTTCATTTCCTAAAACTCCTGCGTCTGCTGTTCCATACATGGACGCAAAATCATCACAGGGATTTTTAGATCCTATCCTTTCTCCAACTAAACTCCGCCATTCTTCACTAAATACTTCTCCTGCCATTACTAATTTAATCTGATATTGTCCCCAATTCACACTATTGGCAATACCCGTATCAATTACATCTTTAAGAAATGGCGGATATCCTAATAATACAACTTGCTCAAAATTATCACCAAGTTCTTGCACAACGCGCAATATTTCTGTTTTGTTGTTACCAGGAGTAATGACCGTGATAGGATATCCTTTTAAAGCAAGATACCGACAACAGTTAGTTGTGAACATTCCCCCTACCCATGTTCCCAAGGTAAAACAAATTACAGCTAATGTGCGTTTGCTGTCTGCATAAAAACTATCGTGAAAAATCTGCTCAAATCTTGTGGCTATTTGTAGTTCATCGGTGAAGAAACGCGGCCAAAATGTAGGTTTCCCGGTTGAGCCAGAGGAAGCTGCGATCATATCACAGCCTCCTATTTTTCCATTCTTACACAATTCTGACAAAGAGTAAAGAGAAATATAATTTTCTTTACAAATTATTGGTAATTTTTGGAAGTCTGCTAAAGTTTGAATGATTTCAGGATCGATGTGATGTGCTGCTAAAAATTTTTGGTAAGCTGGTACAGTAGCAGCTACAGTTTGAAATAAACTGATCACTATTTCTTGCGGGTTAATTTTAAGATGCTGTTCTAGTTTCTCTGCTAAGGGAGTAGAGACAAAATTTTCTAGTTCTTGAATAGCTTGCTGTGTTTTTGGAGTCATAAGTTGTAAATTATTATACTATGGTTATGTGAAACTGCATAAAATATCAAACTCATCACATCATGTATCTCTATCGGCGTTTATCTGCGTTTATCTGCGTTTTTAAAGATTTATCTGCAACTTCAAATTTACTCATACACTTCACAACCCGAACTTAATCTAAAAATTCGTAAATTGCCTTTTCACTGTTGTAGAACAGTATCAGTTATTGATCTATCGTCCCTACTATGTCCGTCTATTGCAGCAAACAACACGCCAATAATAACGGTAACATTTTTTGTACTCACTGTGGAGAATCATTGCCTCTAACTGTAGGACAGGTAATAGAACATCGTTATGAAATTGCGCGTATACTGGGGCAGGGTGGTTTTGGGCGTAGCTATTTGGCGATTGATAGACAAAAAGCCCGTCAAATGTGCGTTTTAAAGGAATTTGCACCCCAGGTCGTCAAATCAGAAGATTTGCAAAAAGCCAAAGAATTATTTGAACGAGAAGCAAGCGTACTCAAAAAAATCCAGCATCCCCAAATCCCGCGTTTTCACGCATCCATACAAGCAAAGATTGGCACTAAAAATTTTTTCTTCTTAGTTCAAGATTATGTTGAAGGTGCTAATTATTACCAATTATTTGAACATCTTCAAAGTCAGGGAAAGTCTTTGAGTGAGGAGGAAGTTATTAATCTCCTCCATAATCTTCTGCCGATTTTGAGTTATATTCATTCTTTAGATATAGTTCATCGGGATATTTCACCGGATAATTTGATTTTACGCCAAAGTGATAATTTACCTGTGTTGATTGATTTTGGTGGTGTAAAACAATTACCTGCTTCTCAGGGTTTTTGGCGCACCAAGTTGGCTGGAAATGGGACTTTATTAGGTAAAAAGGGTTACGCACCCGAAGAACAGTTAATTCAGGGAACAGTATATAAAAGCAGTGATTTATACTCGTTAGCGGTGACGGCTTTGGTGTTGGTGACTGGGAAAGAACCGCAATTACTTTATGATAGCTATAACGGCAATTGGTACTGGGGAAAGGAAATTAAAGTAAGTCCAAAATTAGAAGCAATCTTAAAGAAGATGTTGGCATATAAACCGAGCGATCGCTATCAAACAGCTGATCAAGTTCTCAAAGATTTACCTGCATCATCTTCTGTTTCTACTGTCATCAAGAAAGTAAATACTATGCAGCCTTCTGTTAATAGCCAGAATTCCTACATGACTAAGTTGAAAACAATGGTAGCAGCACCTGGGAAAAAAGTTTATAGAAATACTCAACTTGCTGTCCAAAATATTCCTCTACCTGTATGGATACGACCTTTTGCTGTTAGCTTTATTATGACCACGGGAGTTAGTTTAACTGTTGCAGGTGTGTGGATGCTGGGTAATTTTGCGGTCAGGAGTATATCATCAATTAATTTACCTAAACTTGAAGTTCCTAAAATACCATCTATCAATAATCCTGGAGGTCAGGGTAACAGCAGTATTCAACAAGTGTTTAACCGTTTGAAAGAGTTAGAAATTTCTCAAGTGGTTTTCACTAAAACAGTAGATGAACGTTTTTATACTCTCAGACCAGGGTTAGGAGGAAGGGTGTTAACAGATAAACCGGAAGATCGGGTTTTACGTGAACAGTGGAATAGTACAGCTAATGAGTTGTTAAAGAAAATTGAACAGGCTAATCTTAGTCAGTCCGCACGCAAGAAAATAGGTAATTATAGTCAACAAGATTCCCAACGGTGGGATAAACTAGCTAAAGCTGGTAAATTGGGTAAATATCGGTCTTTTCAGGATTTGCGACAGGAGACATATCAAAAATTTGACCCATTGTTTCCTGGTCAAGAGCATGGGAAACTAAATCAACAGACTTTTCTCCAAATTTGGTATGCGATCGCATCTGATCAAGTAGGGAATAAGTGACTAGGGACTGGGGACCGGGGACCGGGGACTGGGGACTGGGGACTGGGGATATGGAGAGAAATTCTACCAATTACCAATTACCAATTACTAATTACCAATTACTAATAACTAATAACTAATAACTAATGACTAACATTTATTGTTCTCAAGGGCATCAAAATCCGTCGGGTAGTAAGTTTTGTCTCCAGTGCGGAGAAAAAATGTTAGATATTCCTGCTGTTACTAGTGGTATCCAAGCTGGCCAGACTTTGGGCGATCGCTATGTAATTGTTCGTCTACTCGGACAAGGTGGATTTGGACGGACTTATTTAGCTGAAGATATCAATCGTTTCCGAGAACCTTGTGTTTTAAAAGAATTTTCCCCCCAAGTTCAAACTCCCTACGTTGTCCAAAAAGCTGAGGAACTATTTCAGCGGGAAGCTACTGTTCTTTATCAATTAAAACATCCCCAAATTCCCCGCTTTCGGGAATTATTAAGTATGAATTTACAAGGTAAGGAATATCTATTTTTAGTACAAGATCATGTAGCCGGAGAAACTTATAATTCTTTATTAAATAACCGCAAACAACAGGGTTTACGATTTACAGAAACTGAAGTCCGTCAATTATTAGAGCAAATTTTACCAGTTTTGGAATACATCCACTCTGTGGGTGTGATTCATCGTGATATTTCTCCTGATAACTTAATGCTTCGCAATGTTGATCAATTACCAGTATTAATTGATTTTGGTGGTGTCAAACAAGTAGCCGCAACTGTAGCTTCTCAATATTATCAATCTGCTACTATTTCATCTACCAGCGGCGGAACTTTATTAGGAAAAATAGGGTTTGCACCTCCAGAACAAATGCAAACAGGTGTGGTCTCTCCCCACAGTGATTTATATGCTTTAGCTGTCACAGTGTTAGTTTTACTGACAGGTAAACAACCACAAGAATTAATTGATACTCAAAATCTAACTTGGCAATGGCGGCGGGAAGTTAGCATCAGTCCCATGTTAGGACAAATATTAGATAAAATGCTGTCGCCCAGACCAAGCGATCGCTATCAAACAACTCATCAAGTTTTACAAGCACTCAACCCCTACACCCCAGTTAATTTTCCTCCTACTCAACCCTCAACACCTTCACCTCCACCTATTCCTATTCCTACAGCGGAAACTGTTGCTATCTCTCCCCCCAAAACCCCAGCACCGCCACCTATTGTTATTCCCACACCTCAATCTACAGGTGTATGGACAACCACAAACGTCTTTATTGTCACCGTAGCTTTATTTAGTAGTGTAGGGCTGCTGTGGTGGGGATTTAACAACCGTTTACAGAATATAGGAGGAAGTGACCCAACAATTACATCTAGTCCTACTCCTACCGAAACTTCATCTCCTGAACCTACAGCTAATTATTCACCAGCAGAAAGAGAACGCAAACAAAAATTGAGCGATCGCCGGGAACAGTTGGGTATAGATAATAACTTTTATGTCAGTTTAGTGAATCAAGTATTTTGGGACAAAAACCCCAGTCTTCAAGGACGCACTCTCAGCGATCAACCAGAAGATGAAAGTTTGCGGGCAGAATGGGATAAAACCGCAACCGAAGTTCTAGAAAAGCTGACTTCTCTCAGTAGTAGGGCGCGTCGGCAAATGGGAACTTATACATCAGCAGAACGCGATCGCTGGAAGGTAGAAGTTAACAAAATTAACGTTGGTAGTCGTTCTTTGTATGACTTGGGAGATGCGGCTTTCTTCCGTGTATTCCCAGGACAACGCAGTAAAAATTTCCTAGATCAACCCATAGGACAAGTTTGGCAAGCATTTGTCAGTGATAAACTCAACGCTATCCTGGCAAATAGTGCTTTTCAAAAAATAGTCTTTGCAGAAGGTGCTACCGGTAAAACAGTTAGTGGGACTCTTGAACCAGGAGGAGGTAAAGTTTTTATCGCTGGACTAGCTAAAGCACAAAATATGGAAGTTAAACTAGAAGCAGATTCTCAGGTTTTACTATCAATTTATTCTCCTTCTGGTAAAGTCATATTTTTAGAAGATTCTAAACAGCGTGATGTTTCCAAGACATTACCAGAAACCGGATTTTATGAATTTGTGGTTGTGTCCACAGACTCGAAACCTATGGATTATCAACTAACAGTTACAGCAGAAAATCCTCCTGCACCAGAACCAACACCAACACCAACACCAACACCAACACCAACACCAACACCAACACCAACACCAACACCAACAGTAGAACCGACGGAAACACCAACTCCTAAACCTACAGAAACACCATAGCACCGATCAGCTTTGCAAAGATTAAAAATGGTTGGTTTATAACTTTTAGGGCAGGTTTTCTTGCCCACCCCAAAAGAGTTTTATCTAAGACAAAATCAACTTACCATTTATGTCTAATCCAGTCGTAAATATCTAAATATTCGACTCCGGGAACATTCCATGAGTAATCATATTGCATACCTTGAATAGCCAATTGTTGGAATTTCTCAGGTTGCTGATACCACAAATCTATTGCCCTTCCCATTGCTGATTCTAAAGCTTGGTTATCCATTTCATAAAATACATAACCATTGCGTTTTTTTATTGGCAAATTTTGGTCATAATCTCGATCAAAAACTGTATTTACCAAGCCACCAACAGCGCGGACAATGGGAACAGTTCCGTATTTTAAACCAATCATTTGAGTTAACCCACAAGGTTCATAATTACTGGGAACCACAATCATGTCTGCACCAGCATAAATGAGGTGGGATAATTCTTCATTAAAACCTAGTTCTAAATGTACATCTGGGTTATTATTTAAAACTTGTTTTTCGTGTTGAAAATGAGCGTTGATTGCTGGTTCTGTGGCTGAACCTAATAATACAAATTGCGCTCCTTTACTGAGGGCGTAATAAATAGCGTGATGGACAAGATGCACACCTTTTTGATTATCTAATCGACCGATATAAGCCACGATGGGTTTATCATCGTTATCAGCTAACATCAGTCTTTCTCGTAAAGCTTTTTTGTTATATGCTTTTTGTTCAAAATCATCCCAATTGTAATTATGGGGGATGTAACGATCAACTTCGGGATTCCAAAAATCATAATCAATCCCGTTGAGAACTCCAGTAAATTTCTCTTTCTGTAAATGCAATGTATGACCTAAACCGCAACCAACTTCACTAGTTTGGGCTTCCATCGCATGATTTGGTGAAACTGTAGTCACTGCGTTAGAGTAATTAATCCCCGCTTTCATAAAGTTGATAGCAAAGGGGTTAAAGTTATCGCGCAGTTTATCGTATTGGAAGTAATAATCCGGTCGATTTAAATTGGTTGCTTCCAGAGTTTCTACACCACCCATACCTTGATGTTTAAAGTTGTGAATGGTGTAACAAACTCTTTGGTATTCCATGCCATGATATTTGTAAATTTCATAAAGCATGACAGGAATTAAGCCGGTTTGCCAGTCGTGACAATGAATAACATCTGGCTTTTTATTGCTTTGCAGCAAAAATTCTAAAGCTGCTTTACTAAAGAATGCAAACCGCATATTGTCATCATTACAACCGTAATAACAACCTCTATTAAAAAAGTTGTCTTCACTGTGGGGTTGAATGAAGAAACAAACCCGTCCATGTACCCAACCGCAGTATACTGTACAGTGAACTGCTCCACCATACCAGGGAACCCACAGGTTAAGGTAGGCATCATGTAGCCCCCAAATATGGTCGTAACGCATACAGTCGTACATGGGTAAAATTAGTTCAACTGTATTTCCCCGTCCCTCTAATTCCCTGCTGAGTCCATACACAACATCCCCTAACCCTCCGGCTTTAATCACAGGAGCGCATTCTGAGGCAATCTGTACTATGTACATTCCTAGTCCTCGCTTCATAAAACTTGATGTTTACTCTAGTATATGCAAAATGTACTCATTGACAACCAAGTAACGGGATGATATTGCCGGAATAAATTCACGGCTTTTCGGGGTGAAGAGGAAATTGCCTTACCGATAATTACTACAAAGGTCTTAATTTTTTAGACAAAATATCTTGAATTATGTCCAATGATGTCCTAAAATTATATTGCATAACGCTTTACTATATTTAAGTTTTAGATTATTCTGGTTTGCTAATATTAAAATATAAAAGTTAAATTTATAGGTAGTTTATTTGATTTATCTCTGAATATTTTAACAGTGATTTATTATTTTTTTTAGACAAAATTCTTTGATTTATGTCCTAAATTGACGTGCATGAATCTTTATTTGTAGGGACAGTCTATATTATTTTAAATTTAGTTGGACAAGCAAACCAGAAAAATTTAACTCTTAACTTGGAGGATTAAACAATGAAGGAAATAATCATCGCTGACTTAAAGACTCATAATGAGAATAGCCTTTTCCATGAACTATCTCTAGCTGAAACAAGTACCATATCCGGGGGTACTTTGAACAACTATTTTATCACGACTAATGCTGGAGACGTGAATGGTCCATCGACTGGTGATATTAAAGGTGTAGATAGTGGCATCCGTGATAATAAGGTCAACACTATAGACTATTCTAGATCAACATACATTGTGATAAATTCTTTGTAATTAATTCTTGGTAATTAATGATTTACAGTTAAAATACTGACTTTTTAGGGCATTTTTTGTCAGATATTTTACCTGCAACAAATTTGGCTAACTGTTCACTTATCGACGGATAAATTAAGGCTATGGCTACAATAATGAATTACGGATTAAATTTAGTCGCCGTAAATAAGCTTTTTCATGAAATTACTTTAGAAGTCATGGAGTCCACATTAGGGGGTAATGCTTTGATACCTTTATGGGATCATAATTCCCAGGGTATCTTGTTAAATACCGTTCCTGATTTGGCAAATAATTTATTAACTAAACCATTGACTTTTTATAATAACAGAATTCTGGCAATTGATTTTTCTAACACAAACGTTTATTTAGTAGTGTAATCATTTGTCAAAGATAATGCTTGTGGTAAAAATTAGGACTGAAACAAGTAATAGGGTGTGGGGTATTGGGTGAAAATTTTTTCCCAGTCCCCAGTCCCCAGTCCCCAGTCCCCAGTCCCCCGTTCCCAGTCCCTAGCTTAAACAATCTTTCAAGGCATAAATGACTTTATCTTGCTGTTCCTGTGTCAGTTCTGGGAACATGGGCAAAGATATTACTTGATGACAAGCTTGCTCGGATATTGGTAATTGTCCTAGTTGATAGCCTAAACTTTCATAAACTGGCTGCAAGTGTAAAGGACGGGGATAGTAAAGCATGGTACTCACATCTTTTTCTTGCATTTGAGTCCGCATCCAGTCCCGATATTTGGAACTTGCACCATTTCTATCTTCACTGGAAACGCGAATGGTATATTGATTCCAGACTCCTATTCCTCCTAATAATTCTTGGGGTGGTGTGATACCAGTTATTTGACTGAGGTATTGATAATAATAAGCGGATATTTGTTGTCTTTGTTTGTTCCAAATGTCTAGATAACGCAGTTTAATTTGCAGGATGACGGCTTGGATGGCATCTAAGCGGCTGTTGACACCTATTTCTTCATGAATGTATCTAACTTTGCTGCCATGTTCTCGTAATACTCTTAATTTAGCAGCGATCGCACTATCATTAGTTGTAATTGCACCACCATCACCGCAACCACCAAGATTTTTAGTTGGGTAAAAGCTAAAACAACCAATGTGTCCAATACTGCCAACTTTTTGATCACCCCAACTTGCACCGGTGGCTTGAGCGCAATCTTCAATTACTGCTAAATTATGAGCTTGAGCGATCACCATTAAAGCTGTCATATCCACTGGTAAACCAAACAGGTGGACTGGCATAATAGCTTTGGTTTTGGGTGTAATTGCAGCAGCAATTTGGGTTACATCCAAATTAAAGGTAGTGGCATCAATATCTACAAAAACAGGTGTTGCACCTACAGCAGTAATAACTTCTGTTGTCGCAAAAAAGGTGAAAGGTGTGGTAATAACTTCATCACCTGCACCAATTTCTAAGGCACGTAACGCCAAATATAAAGCATCAGTACCGGAATTACAAGCTACACATTCACTTACCCCATGATAAGCAGCAAACTTTTGTTCAAAGCCTTCCACTGCTGGACCGCCAATATAACGGCCAGAACTGAGAACTTCGAGAACAGCACTACTCACTTCGGCTTCAATGGCGGTATATTGCTGCTTTATGTCAAATGCGGGTACGGAATTTACACTTTGGATCATAGTTCTTATTTTATTGATAGATACAAAAGATACACTTTTAAGGGTGATGTTTGCTAATGAAATTTTCAATTTTGAATTATTGGCGTGTAGGCTGTTTTAGGTAAATAATTCCAGGAGTTAAAGAAGAAAATGCCAGATTTGATTAAACTGGATGTTGTAGATTTGGTTTTAGCTGTGGCTTTAATGGCGATCGCTATTGGTTTATCTGCTTGGGAAAAATTAGGACTAGAGTTAAACTTAGCATTAGCCACCGGTAGAACCATCCTCCAACTTATAGTATTAGGATACGTTTTAGACTTCATTTTTGCTGTTGACAATGTTTGGGCTGTTGTGGGAATTTTAACAATCATTCTCACAATTACGGCGATTGTCGCACGAAATCGCATCAGCCAAAAAATTCCTCTGGTACTGCCTTTAGTCTGGGTAGCAATTTTCGCTAGTACGTCTTTAACGTTGCTTTATACCAACTTTTTGATTATCCAACCCGATAGATGGGATGAACCACGTTATTTAATTCCTTTAGGTGGTATATTGCTTGCTAATGCCATGAACGCTGCCGCAGTAGCAGGGGAAAGACTTGTGAGTGCTATTAATCAATTTCCCACGGAAATAGAAACTCACCTCAGTTTAGGCGCAACTCCCCAACAAGCAGTAAGTCCATACCGCAAAGATGCAATTAAAGCCGCATTTCTGCCTACTTTGAACCAAATGATGCTAATTGGAATGGTGATAATACCGACTTTTACCAGTGGACAATTATTAGCTGGTGTCTCTGCGTTGGAAGCGGTTTCCTATGAAATTTTAATTATTTTTATGGTAGCTGTAGTTAATTTGTTGACGACAATTTTAGTTACTAAGGGTTTATGTCGGCAGTTTTTTAATGATGCCATGCAATTGGTGAGATAAGGTCAATCGATGAACTATACTCGCTTTAATAAGCAGACTAAGAGCGATCGCTAACTGATGATTTATATTTTGAACCATCAGGCATAATTGCACCTTCGAGGAAAGCACTACTCAATTCATAATCGCTGACTTTAGCATTTTTGAGATTTGCACCAGTGAGGTAAGCACCCTCTAAATTAGCACCACTCAAACTAGCATTTCTCAAATCTGCACCATTCAAGTTAGCATGACTCAAGTTTACACAAATCAAATTAGCATAACTGAGATTGGCACTATTAAGATTAGCCTTAGTCAAGCAAGCAAAACCCAGTTTTACATGACTTAAATTTGCACCACTAAGTTTAGTCTGACTGAGATTAGCATTATCTAAATTGGCATAGCTCAAATTAGCATTACTCAAGTCACATTCCATCAAATTAGCTTTACTAAGATTGGCATGAGAGAGATTAATATCTACTAACTCCGCACCAGGAGAATCTAAACCTCTTAAAGAAACTCCATCCTTATTCAAATCTTGTAATGCCAAAACTCTGGCATAACTAACTTTAACATCCTTTGCCGCATCAATCGTACTCCAGGCTTGATAATGAAATTGTTTTCTGCGGTCTGGAGCTTCTTTAATGAAGAGAACTAAGGCAATAACTAGACTAATACTGTCAGCAGAGCCTAAAGCATCTGCTAGTAACGAATTATCATCAGCAATGACCACAAATACCGTAAAAATTACTGTTGAAACTATAACAACCAACCATGTTGGTGCTGACCAGAAAGTATCAATAAGTTTTCTAGGAATTTGTTTGAGGACTTCACTGAATGGCTGTTCAGATATTTTGGTCTGAAACTTCTGATAATTAGCGGTAAAGTTATTGATAATTTCTTTGAAAACATCACCATCTAACTGAACCGATATCAGAGATTTTTTATCTTGTTCTAATGTAGACTGCAATAGTTGAGATTCTTGGGAAATTTCGGTTTTTAAAGTTGTAGACTTTGCTAAAGTTGCAGGGTTTTCGGTTGGGATAGGTTTTGGTAAAATAGTAGGTTTATCAACTACTTGCGGTGAAGATTGTTGACTTGCACCTTTTAACATCAAAGCAGTAATAGCTCTATAAGCATTTAACCAAGCTTTTTTAACTTCAGGAGTCCAATCTTCACCAAGATACTGCTCAAACGTCACCAAAAGGGCTTCACCTACTGGTTTATAATATTTAGGTGTAGCTCCATAGCCAATATGTCTAGCACCTAGAGCGTTGAGAACTGGAGATAAAGCTTCTGGGTTGCGGAGATTTTCTACTACCAAAACCAGAGAATTGATCAATTTTTTCCCTTGGGTTTTCATCTCCGTTTTAGTAAACAGTGGTTTCACTTCTGGGTAAAGTTGAAAAAGATTCTCGTAAAAACTGGCTGCAAATTCATCAGCGTGAGGTTTAACTTTTTCAAAGCTGTTTACTAATATTTCTACAAGTAACTCTGAAGATTCTGCTTTTGGTATTTCTGTTAATATTGGCTCGGCTAGTTCTACTTGTGGAATTTCCTCTATTTTTGGCTCAATAGGTTTTGTAATTGTTTGTGCTGTTTGTTGTTCTGACTTATTTGTTATCTCTGATTTATTTGTTATTGGTGCATTATCTAAACCTGCACCTTTTAACATCAAACTGGTAATAGCCGTAAAAGCATCTAACCAAGCTTTTTTGACTTCAGGAGTCCAATCTTCCACCAGATACTGCTCAAAGGTCAATAGCAGTGCTTCTACCACTGGACCATAATATTTAGGAATAGCTCCATAGCCGACGTGTCTACCTCCTAAAGCATTGAGAACTGGTACTAAAGCTTCTGGGTTGCGGAGATTTTCTACTACCAAAACCAGAGAATTTAACAGTTTTTTCTCTTGGTTTCCCATATCGGTATTAGCAAATAATGGCTTTACCTCTGGGTGAGCTTGAAAAAGATTTTCGTAGAAACTGGCTGCAAATTCATTAGCGCGGGGTTTGATTTTATCAAAGCTTCGTTCTAAAAGTTCAACATTTGAAGACATATTTTTTCTGTGAGTTCAAAGAATAATTTTTTTTAAAAGTTATAGACAGGAATTTCGATGATTTATAGATATGAGCAATGCTGTTGACAGAATTTATTAAATATTCAAATCCCTGTCATTTTAAAAAAGGCAATTACAAATTCAAACTTTCTAATTCCTGCCAGAGAGTATTCATAAAATCATTAGCATCCTTAATCCCCATTTCTCCCAATGCTTTCCATTCTTCAGTCGTGTAATCTAAATCCTGTCCCATAATGTCTTGAGTCCAATAAGGTAATTTCGATGGATTTTCCATTAACTCATAAGTCATCTCCAATATTTTTGTTCCTGTTGTATTTCCCTTGGCTTTTGTAGCCAAACAAAAAGCCAGTAATTTAGCAAGATTGCTTTCCGGGGGAATAGATATCAGGAAAGCCATATTTTGTGCGAGAGTAAACTTATCTAATTTCATATTGATTTTTTCCTAATTTACAAATAGGTTAAAAAATTTGCCCGGATTAACACGACATATCATCAAACAAAATTATATTTTTAATACATCTGATCTGAATTAGATTGAAAACTAGGATTACTCTTGATGAACTCTTCAATTTCATATTTGGTCAGATCGCAAATAGCATCAAGGGGTAAGTCATTGGTATCGTAACCAAAGGGATTTTCTATTTCTATCCCAATTTCTTCAATACCAAGTAATGTAAAACTAATCAAACCAACCACCAAGCCTGTTGCCCATCCCAAATCTTTAACTAACTGAAAAGGCAATAATAGGCAGTAAATCAATAAGAGTTGCTTTAGATGAATGAAATAAGCTAGAGGGAGGGGAGTTGTTAAAATGCGTTCGCAGTGTCCTAAAGACTCTATCATACTCCTCATACTACCTTGGAAATACAATACATGACCTGCAAATAAGACTTCGTTACCTCGTTTATACTGCTGTTGTATATAATTGCCGATCCAAGAGACAATTTGTATTGGTTTATTGCTGATTGTCTGTAATTGTAAACACTGAGATTGAGACATTAATTCTTCTAATTCGCTATTTATAGGTTCTGACCTTAGATGCAATTTACAAGCCACCATGAAAGCAGCTACGAGGTGCATTACTGCAATTTTGTCGGCTCTATCTTTTGGTTCAATTTCGTTGATTATTACTCCAATTTGCCAAGTCATGTTACGGGCATCATTGGCTAAATTTCCCCATAATCTACGACCTTCCCAAAACCTGTCATAAGCGGTATTAGTGCGGAAAACCAGTAATAAACCTAAGACAATACTCGGAATAACACTTCCTAAAACAGGTTGAGATATAGGTATTTTGAAATAGTAAAGTACAGAAACAACAAAACCAAATATAGCAAAACCAATAACTCTTTTATAAATGGCTAAGATGACTGAACCTTTTAGCTGCAAAACAAGTTGAAACCAATTTTGTTTGTTTGTTTTCATGATTGAAAATATGGTAAATTCGTTTTTTCATCGCGGCGATCGCGTCTATCTGCTAGTGACATACCAGTGGTAAATCTTCCTTAGCCATCCATACAAATGGTGTAATGTTGATTTTCTTGTACAGCTTGTTCCTTAAAGACCAAACCCAATAACTCTTTTATAAATGGCTAAAATGACTGTTACTCTTAGCTGAAAAGCCAATGTAAACCAATTTTCTCTTTTTATTTTCATTCTTATTGCAATCATTGATTTAAGAGTAGCAGTCACTTACAAAGATACATAATGACTGCTCTATCCTCCAGTTTTATGTAGCTAGACTTCTACCTTAATTAGACTCAGAATTAAGTTTACCTAAAGTTACACCCAATTGCACACCAAGCATCCCCACTGCCATACTAGCTAACAAGTAAATTAATGCTACTGTTGTATTGCCTTTATCTATTTGAGTGAAAACCTCTAATTCGTAAGATGAAAAAGTGGTATAAGCACCACAAAAACCAGTGGCAATCATTAACCGAATTTCTGGTGAAAGGCTTTTAAACTTCTGCTCGCTTAAAGTATAAAACAAAGCAATAATAAAACAGCCTGTTACATTAATAAAAAACGTGCCATAGTAGGAAAAATCTTTACCAATAACTGCTTTAGTTAATTCAGTTATCAAGTAGCGTCCTAAAGCTCCGGTAATAGCACCCAAAGATATCGCTAAAACAGTGCGAATAAAAGCATTTTGCATTATCAAAAATTTCCCTAGTAGTTAAGTAATGAAATACTGATTGGTATTTTTATTTAAATCAATTTCTTTTAGCCCACAATTAGCTTCGCTACATAACGACCTAATGCAATACAAACCACCCCTAACATTGCACTACCTGCCCAGTAAAAAATGGTAGCTCCCTGTTTGCCATTTTTCCATAATGTCAATGTATCGTATCCGTAAGTTGAAAAAGTTGTATAAGAACCCAAAAAACCAGTTCTTACCAACAAATCCATCTCAGGAGGAAAACCTTTAATTCCCTTAAATAAGGTGAAGAAAAAGCCCATTAGTAAACAGCCTGTTAAATTGATAATAAAAGTACCATAGGGAAAGTTTGTGCCTATGTTTTTTTTGCAAAATTCAGTTAGATAATAACGACTCACCGCACCAGGAATTGCACCTACAGAGATCGCAAGCACACTGAATAAAGTAATATTTTGCAGCAATTAACACACCCCTTATTTAGTTACAGACAACAACACTCTATAGGGTTCTAGATTAATATGATACGTCTGCAAAGTCTAATACCTTATAAGCATGATTCTTATAACTTTTAGGCATACCCTACAGAATCCTTGAATTGCATAACTTTCTAAATATCGCCTTGTTGTTATAGCGGTTCTTGGTTGAGTGAAATACAAGAACCCCCTCCCCGCAAGCGAGTAAGGGGCTTATGATGTATCTCATTCAAGTGCATATCGCTATATCGAATAGTTCAGATTCAGCATAGTTTTGTAGAATATACTTCTATGATAAATTCGTATCCGAATATATCGCCAATTCATCCAGCTTTATATCGTCAATATAAAGCTAGAAGTTTTCTTTTCTATAGCCAAATCCATATTTAGTGCAGAGACTCTTTAACTGTGTTGACAGTCCAGGCGGTCCACAGAAAAATACATCAACTTTATGGGGTGCGTGCTGTTTTGCTAAGTTACTAAAAATATTATCCCAGTCTGGACGACCAGTTTTTGTCCGGCTTTTTAAACCTGTAATCAAATCAACCTTTGTCCGAGAATGCAACAAATCCATAGCTACAAATAAGGTGCTAGACTTCATATCTGACTTTTGCTGTGCGCCTGTGAGATATAAGTTGATATCAAAGAGTTTGTTAGTGTCCTGAACTTCGATTTCTGATAACAGTTCCACAAACCATTCAAAGGCTTTTTGTTCTCGATTTAGCCAGTAAAAATGTACCTTTTCTAAATTGATATTAGAAGAATGATGTTGATTGCGATACAAAATACTTTTCAGGATAGAAGCAAAGGGAGTTACACCAATACCAGCACCAATTAAAACGGCATATCTAGATTCAAAAATATGTGTACTTGGTGTTCCATAGGGACCATCTAAATAAACCAGAACTCCCTGCTCAGGTTGACTACTATCTGAACGTATCCATTCTTCCCGTTGCTCTCGAAAAAGTTCATATAACCTACCAGTCCAACTCCCGGCGGCGCGGATATGTAAAGATAAAACATCTGGTGTTTCCGGGGCGCTGCTAATTGTAAATGGATGCCATTCAAAGTTGGAAATTGAGGGACATTTAATAAATAAATAATCCCCTGGTTGATAGTTGAAAGAGGCTGGGCGTTGTACTTCTAAACCTAAAACTTTAGAAGGAAGTAAGGAGGCATTCACCACAACTGTTGCGTCCTTTGTTGCCCGCCAGCGGATAACTAATTCAATCACAAATCCCAGTCCAGGGAATAACACCCACTGCCAAAATACTGGACCATGAATTAATGCGAGAATGAACCACAAACCGTATCCCATGTGAGCTATATAGAAAAGCGCAAATTTCCCTCCTTGTCGGATAGGTGCTTGCGCTGTTACCCACATAATTGTGAAAACTAGCAGTAATAAAAATCCTGATAAACCAGCTTTTGTCTCTAATAAACTTTGGAGAAAGGGCGCAGGTAATGTGGTGTAATTAAGAAAATGTGCGGACGTATGCACAATTGCCAAGGCAAACATGACTTGACCTATCAGCTTATGAAACTCGATACTTTCATCTATAGGTAAATAGTCATTCAGGTTACTTTTGCGAAGTAACGTCATAAAATGCCGCATCATGGGGATGAGAATTAACGCTCCATTGAAGTTAAGTGTTGCCCCACAACCTCTGGCAATTTGAACATATACATTCTTGCCTAAATCTGCATATCGCTCAACTGCCCCAAAGAAAAGAAATATATTAATAGCAACATAGAGGGATAGAAAAGCAATTTTGACCCAATTGTTTTGAATATAATGCTTGATGTAATCTTTTTTTGTCCGCTTGTTTTCTGGGGAAGTAACTGTTGGAGAGTTTTGTTGATGAGGTCTGAGCCAGCTAACAGGGCTGACTGTCATCGCTTCAATTAAATCAGGAAATTTACCAATTAATCCTTTAAATTCTGCAAAGGAAATTGCCCCGCTGTTGTCGCTGTCAGCTTCTAGAAACAATATATCAACTAAATCGTTAATTTGTTCTGGTTTAAAACTAAGATTATTTTCATTCAAACTGGCAGTAATCAAGTGAGCAATTTCTGCTTTTTCAATGGAATCATCTCCGTTGATATCATGTAATTGATAAGCAAATTTTAATTTCTCTTCTGTAGAGGCAAAAACCAGGTTTTCTACAGTTGTCAAAAACTCTTCTATTTGAATATTACCGCTGTTATCGTTATCAAATATGGAAAAGAGTCTATCAGCAAAATATTCGTCTTTTAGCCCTAACCCTTTTTTAAATTCTTTCTGATCAATTTGTTTGTCTTCTCCGGCAATCTTGGTAAAGACTTTTCGCAATTCGTTTAAGGTTTGTTTGGGAGTTTCCATTGTTTAGTTATTTATAAGAGTTATTGGTAAATGGAGGTTAGTAACCCTATTGTTAATTTCCACTGTTGAGTTCTTATATTCAACAGATGATATTTCTATCAATTCAGCATAATAAAATACATAACTAAAGTCTAATGCCTTATAATTATGGCAGTTATAACTTTTAGGCATACCCCACAGAATTATGGAATTACGTAACTTAAAATATTTCGTGGCGGTTGCAGAAAACCTCAATTTCAGTCGTGCTGCTACCCAACTTTATATTTCACAACCTGCGTTAAGCCGGCAAATCAAAAATCTTGAAGATGAACTGAGTGTTATCCTCTTTATCCGACAATCGGATGGGTTGAAACTCACTGAAGCTGGAAAATTTTTTCTCGAACAAGCAAAGGATATTTTAAATCGTGCTGATAATGCAATTCAAATTATTAAGAATAATTATACAAATATAGATGAGCCTTTAATAATTGGCTATATCCCAACTATCCTGGAGAGTTTTTTAGGTGAAGCGTTACACTGTTTTGGAATTACCTATCCTGACATTACTTTACGTTTGCAGGAGATGTCCCCTAGTGACCAAGTGAAAGCTTTGCGAGATAAAGTTATAGATATTGCTTTTATGGGTAATCCACCGGATGATTTAGAACCAGAGTTTATAGTTAAATGTGTTAAGGAAGTTGTGATTGATGCTGTCATACCGGATACCCATTTATTAGCATTTTGTCCTTCGATTAATTTGATGGAACTTGCATCTGAAAAATTTATTGGGATGTCTGAACAGACTTTTCCGGGACGAAATGATCGCATTTGTGATACTTGTTATCAAGCTGGTTTCATACCAAATCTGAACTTGTTTGCTGATAGTCATGCTTCTATGATTGCCCTTGTAGCGGCTGGACAAGGGGTAGCAGTAATGCCGAGAGAGGCAAAAGCATTACCTCATCCTAAAGTTGTGTTTATGCCTCTTGATCATCCCATATACTACGCTCGATCAACTGCGGTATGGAGCAAAGAAAGGACTTCTCAATCTTTAGATAAATTTCTCAAAATCCTATTTGAGAAAAATATAGTTCCTGAAACTTTAAAAATTTCTGCGCTGTAAAAAAAATGTACTTACTTAACAAAAAAACTAATGTTTCATTTAAGTCTGCGGCCAACGCCAATTATAACGATTCCATTCATAAATACCTTGAATTTCGTATTCAGCACCATTAAAAAAGCGAATCTGGCAATTGCTAAAAATCTCATTACCATCACGGAATTCATCAATCTTAATTACCATACAAGGAAACCATTCCCGCTGATAAGAACCATCTTCTGGTATCCATTCCCACAGTGCATTAGAAACTTCAATGCGATCGCCTATCCTTAATCTTAGCGCCTCTTCCAAATAAGAATATTTATCAAAATGGTATGCTTCCACCCGATTCAACCACTGTAAGCCATAACGCTGGCGGATAAACTGCACTTTTCCCGAATCTTGCGCTAAAAGCCAATCATTAAGCAATTGCACCTTCCACGTCCGGTTTTGTTCGTCTTCTGCTTTGACAAACTCTAAAAATGCCTCTAACTCCTCTGAAGTCAGTTCATCCAAAGGATTGGCAGTATCTGATACTCTGGAATTTGAGCTTTTCTGAATTTGCTCGACTACTTGCAGTAATATTTGTTTCTGCATATCAGTGAGAGGACAGCTGGCTGCATCACAACGACTAAAGGCTGTTTGCAAAGCTGCTTCAATCTCATCTGGATTCATAAGCTAATAGCAAGTGAGAGTCTATTTTTACAATTATTACAACTTAAATCCAACTCTCCCATCAATTCACAGATAAATTTCGGTAAGCTGAGGTGAAAAGTTGCTTATACTTTTAATAAAGTTAAGGTGTATTTTATGCGGTTGCGCTCACTGACGCTAATATTTATTTCTTTTTTTATCGGCTTTCTCTGGTCGGTGTTTACTCCGTCGGCTTTAGCACTCACACAGATTAAACTCTCTGACCTATCCTACAAAGATTGTCCAGCAGAACTAGCACAAGGTACTGTTGTTAGTAATGGTTCAGCGGCTGCTAACTGCTTTATTGTCACAGGTAAAGCTGAAAATGGAACTTATAAAACAGTCTATGACGCAGATATCTTTGGACGTATTTATGATGCCAACAATAACCCTATTTTACAAAATCGCACCCGTCTAGGTTCTATTCCTGAAGTACCACCAGGTATGAGTGATTTTGAGTTAAGAATTACCGTACCTGCAAATCAGCCAACTCCATTACAACTGAAGCAATTTAAAGCATCCGGTTTTAGCTCTCAAGTGCGAAGATAGGAATTGTAGGGGCGAAGCATTCGGGCGATAATTTATCGGTTTTTTACCAGGTTTATCTTCCAAATGCTTCGCCCTTACACCGAATGCTGATGCTTACAGTACCGTCAGGGATACGTCCGTACTTTTTTGTAGTTTTATTCCCGCTTCTGAATTTTTATATACATCCCCGGCTTGTGAAAAACCGGGGAATTACGTAAATTAGTGGAAATCCCAGTTAGAATCCTTGTCCTAATGGTAAACGACTCAAACCTGCCAGAAAACTGCCAGCAACATTGAGTGCCAGGAAGGCTAAGATGGGCGAAAAATCCATACCACCCAATGGGGGGATAATAGAACGAAATAGATTGAGATAGGGGTCACTAATCTGGCTCAAGGCTGCAAATGGCTGATTAGACCAGTTGATTTGGGGAAACCAGGTTAATAAAACCCGAAAAAGTAGGATATAGCTATAAAATTGGACAAAGGTTGCCAGTGTGGTAATCAGTAAATTCATGGATGGGTTGGTTTTCTACTAAAAGTTAAAAGCAGTCTTATTTATTGATTTTACTGGAGCTAATGTCATCGCGTCTGCAAATAGCAGCTACATCTACGAAAATAGGGTTTTCGCTATGAAGCAGCCCCTGTTTAAGAATCCTGAGAAATAGAACGCTCATCTGGTGGGGATGAACTGCTATTGACATTCCCTAACTGATTTCTCACATCATCAATTGTGGCATTGAGTTGGGCAATTTTATCTTCAAGGGAGCGCCTCGCAGTTTCCATTTCTAAACCATCACCACCTGCGGCTCTCATCTGTCTTCTTCTGGCTGCGCTTTTATTTCCTTCAATAGAACCATTATTGAGTTCTGTCTCTTCATCTCCAACAGCATCCCGTCGAGATGCCAGGACAGCACCCAAAACTCCACCAACTACACCGCCAACAATAGTCCCAAGCAAAAAACCACTGGCAAAACCATCTTTCTGACTCATATTTTCACCGCCTTGAACAAAGAAAGCAACTTTTTTAGTTAAGTCCCAAAGATGCGATCGCCTGCATCTCCCAAGCCTGGTACAATAAACCCATTACCGTTAACTGTTTCATCAATAGTGGCACTGTAAATTGTTAAGCTGGGATAAGCAGCATTCAACTTTTGCAAAGCTGGTGGTGCAGCTACCACACAAACAATTCGTGTAAATGCCGGATCAACACCTCTTTGTGTCAATTCTGCCATTGCTGCCATTATAGAACCTCCTGTAGCCAACATCGGATCGGTAATTAACACCCTGGTTTCTGGGTCGAATTTCTCTGGCAGTTTATTCAAATAACAAGAGGGTTCTAAGGTTTCCTCGTTTCGCACCAAACCCAAATGGTAAATTTTCGCTAATGGTAGCAGCGTTTGCGCTCCCTCTAATAAGCCTAACCCAGCCCGCAGAATTGGCACAACTGCCACAGGTACTTGTGGATCAATAAACGTTGCAGCACAGGGCGCTAAGGGAGTCTTTACTATGGTTTCTTGTGTCGGCAACCACTCTCTGGCCGCTTCATAAGTTAGCCATCGTCCCAACTCAGTGATAGCAGAACGAAATAATACCGACGGCGTAGCCGCATCACGAGCTACTGCCAGCCAGTGCTTGATTAGGGGATGGGGTGGGACATAAACAAGCAATTGTTGTGTCATGGCTAGAAAAAAGGCAGCCTGTCATTATATAGGAACTTGAACAACCATCATACTCTTTTAGGTGTGTGGATTGGTCATAGAGACTCAGATCCAAGACTTTTTAGAGAATTCGGGGATCTGTTTGCTGAGTTAATCGAGTCCATTATTTTAGATTTATTGCAAAATATTTTCATTAGTAGTTGACATATATTCTTAATTAAGGTTATATTATTTTACAGTGTTCTCCTCTCTTTAAAGGATCGGCAGACGGGATTGGCCAGCGGTAGCAGGCTTGTCCCTCTTTTTTTGTATAAAATAAATTAACAATTAAAAATTACAAATTCAGAGTTATGTTTGATGTTATTGTCATTGGTTCTGGTATCGGTGGTTTAGTCACAGCTACCCAGTTAGCAGCAAAAGGAGCTAAAGTTTTAGTCCTAGAGCGTTACCTGATTCCCGGTGGTAGTGCTGGTTATTTTCAACACCAAGGATATACATTTGATGTTGGTGCATCCATGATTTTTGGTTTGGGAGATAAGGGTACAACCAACTTACTCACCCGCGCTTTAGAAGCTGTAAATTTTCACATTGAATCAATTACAGATCCAATACAGATACATTATCATCTACCTGATGGGTTAGATTTGAAGGTTGACCGCAATTATGAAAAATTTTTACAAAATCTGATTGCTTATTTTCCCCATGAAGAAAAAGGAATTCGTGGTTTTTATAACGAATGTCAAAAAGTTTTTAATTATTTAAATAGCATAGAATTATTATCATTAGAAGAGCCAGGATATTTACTGCGGAATTTTCTTCAGCATCCTTTAGCTTGTCTAGGTTTAGCTAAATATTTACCCCAAAATGTCGGAGATGTGGCACGACGCTATATTAAAGATCCGTTATTATTAAAGTTTATTGATATTGAGTGTTATTGCTGGTCTGTCGTCCCCGCAGAAATGACACCAATGATTAATGCAGGAATGGTTTTTTCTGATCGACATTATGGAGGAGTGAACTACCCTAAAGGTGGAGTAGGAAAAATTGCCCAAAAACTAGCTGAGGGTTTAGAAAAAATTGGCGGTCAAATTCAATACCAGGCTAGAGTGACAAAAATTCTTATAGAACAAGGACGAGCTATTGGTGTACAATTAGCTAACGGTAAAGTTTATTATGGTAAACGAGTTGTATCCAACGCCACAAAATGGGATACCTTTGAAAAATTGTTACCAGCAGATAAAATCCCAGTTAATGAGAAAAATTGGCAACAGAAATACAAAAAATCACCAAGTTTCTTGAGTTTGCATCTAGGGGTGAAAGCTTCGGTTTTAACTAATATTACAGAATGCCATCATATTTTGTTGGAAGATTGGCAGCAGATGGAGTTAGCGAGAGGAACAATTTTTGTTTCTATTCCCACATTGCTAGATCCAGACTTAGCACCAACAGGATATCACATTATTCATGCTTTTACACCGGATTGGATTAATAATTGGCGGGGACTTTCTCCCAGTGAATATGCAGAAAAAAAAGAGCAAGCAGCAGCAGAAATTATTCAAAGATTAGAGCGAATTTTTCCCGGTTTAGATGCAGCTTTGGATTATATGGAAGTAGGGACACCTCTTACCCATCGTCGTTTTTTAGGACGCATAGATGGAACTTATGGACCCATACCCAGACGTAAGTTGTGGGGGTTGTTGGGAATGCGTTTTAACCGCACAGCTATCCCTAACCTTTATTGTGTGGGAGATAGCACATTTCCTGGTCAGGGTTTAAATGCTGTGGCGTTTTCTGGGTTTGCTTGCGCTCATCGTATTGCTGTAGATTTGGGACTTTGATTGAGAAAGAACTGGAAATCAAATTTCGTAATACCAAATATCTTCTTGTCGCACCACAATCCGATTCAAAGAAAGTCTATCAATCAATCCCTCTTGTTCTAATTGTCCCAGCAAACGAGTGATAGTTACACGGGTAGAAGTTATCAGTGCTGCTAAATCTTCATGTGTTAGACGCATATCTATTAACCGTCCTTGTTCTACTTGTGAGCCGAATTTTTTTGATAACCATGCTAATAGTTGCATCAGCATGGTTTCTACTTTTTTATGGCTACGAATCAGCATTAATTCTTCCGCTTGCTGGATGTGATGTAGTAAAGTTTCTGTGAGTTGATGCCAATCATCCACAGGTAAAATGGTCGCTTCTACTGTGGTTAAACATTCCATTTGATAGGGTTTCATCTTTGATAGAAGTTCACCCACTACATCACCTGGACCCCATAAGCCTAAAGCTACTGTAGTTCCATCTTCCAAATAAGTGTAAGTCAACACAAAGCCGCTTTCTATTTGCCAGAGGGCATTTTTTTTAATTGGTAATAGCGATCGCCGGGTGAAATGTTGGCGATCGCTATAAGTAGATGTTTGTCTAAGTCCTGTGTATAATGACATCAGCGGCTATATTACTAATTTCCGATGTACTAGCCGTAGTATATATTATTTTGCCTCTAAAAAGCTATACAAATCCCTTATTTGTTGAACTTCTGAGATATTTCCTCCGAAATATAAAGGAATTTTGAGAATTATGGTTATAAACACCGGTAAATCGATAGAGTTATGATAGTCCTTCTGACTATGAACGAGATTGCTGCCAAGCAACCGATACCAGAGCGTTATCTGGAACAGATTCTCACTAACCTGCGACGTGCGGGTTTGGTGCAGAGTCAGCGTGGTTCAAAAGGTGGTTTCCTTTTACTGCGTGATCCTTGGCAGATTACTTTGCTAGAAATAGTCACTTTGGTAGAAGGGGAGCGCAAAGAGAAAGAAAACTCTGAGACTCCGACTATAGAAAAAACTTTGGTTTTGGAAATTTGGGAACAAGCTAACACCGCTTCAATTGAGGTGCTGCGTGGCTATACACTCCAAGATTTGTGCCGGGAAAGAGAAATCCGCGCCCAAAAGAGTCCCATGTATTACATTTAGTCATCAAGAGGTATGGTAATGCGAATAGCAAAAGATATTACTGAGTTAGTGGGTAGTACACCTTTAGTACAGTTAAATAAAATTCCCCAAAACTGCGCCAATAACTACAGTAAGAAAACGTCCTTGTTTAGTTTTGAGATTTAATTGAGGTAGTTCTGGTAAATCGACTTTGGAAAAAAATGTCATTAACAACATTTGGATTAATGCTGTCAATGTCACTATCAAAATCATGATTCCCAATAACCGCAATAAGAGACTGTCTATGTTTTGTTCTCCACTGCTTCTCAGGTGATGTAAAACTCCTACACCCAGTAGTGAGCCAGAAACGCTACCCATTGCTAACCATTTGACTACTTCTAAATCCAGGGTTTTTTGTTGCCAATGTTTTACACCACCGACTACTTTCATTAATGTGGCTGCTACAACATCAGAACTGATAGCAATAGAAGGTGGTACTTGAAAGACAAAAATTAACATGGGAGTGATGAGAGATGCACCCCCTATTCATGTTAAACCAACGATGATGCCAATGACAAAGCTAAAAACTGGTAGTAATAAGTAGTCCATATTCAGATTTGGTGGTGGGTTTTGCTAGTGATTTGTAAAAGTTGACCTTGACTATAAAATGGTTTAATATAATTTCCGTCTAATTTGTGCTTAAAAAATCCCGCTTTCTTTGTGTCAAATTCTGCAACCAGACATTATATAAATCAGGCTTGTATTTATGAATAAAGCAAAGATTGGTTTTGTAAAAAATTTCCTGTTTTCCCGTTGGCGTTTTTTACTGCTGATATTGATGGGTGTGTATTTACCTTTGCAGGTTGTAGAAATCCTGGCGGTGAGAATTTGGCAAAATAAAGGCGGTTTTATTTGGGATGTGCCAATTTTGATGGCTATTCATTCTACAGCTAATCCCCGACTAGATATTATCGCTGTCGTACTAACTAAGTGGGGATCATTCTGGACTGCTTTACCTGTTTTAAGTGCAGTCTCTATCATATTATTACGCAAACGCAGATGGAGAAGACTAACTTATATACTTATCACAGCATTGGGAAGCCTAATCATCAACCGTATTGCTAAAGAATTGATGCACCGGGTACGTCCGCAGTTATGGGTATCAAAAGCGCCTGAATTTGATTATAGTTTTCCTAGTGGTCACGCAATGACAAGTATGACATTAGTAGTGATTTTAGTAGTTTTCACTTGGTATCGTCCTTGGCGCTGGCTAGTGCTGACTCTTGGTAGTTTGTACCTTTTGCTTATTGCTTGGACGCGTCTATATTGGGGGGTTCATTTTCCCAGCGATATTCTTGCTGGTTGGATGGTTGCGTTAGCTTGGGCGATTGGTGTCAGTCTAATTATCAGACCTAATTTCCATAGAGTTCTCACTATTAATAGCGAGCAGCATATAAACTGAGATTACTCTGCTTTGTAGATAAAACAGTTAAGTAAACTTTGAAGAAATCAGGAGTGCAGTAGTTTGGAAGTTGAACTACTGACTACTGACAATAACTGATGACTATTAAGCCTTTTTAGCGGGTGCGTTAGTAACTCTTGTATCTACAATTGCTTGGGAAATATTAGGGATAAACCAGTTATTTTCACCAGGTTTGATAATTTCTGTTCCCAATTGATTAAATTCAATGCCACCTGTATCTGAATTAGTTTTCAACACTAATTTAGTACCATTAGGAACTTTGATAACAACGCCTCCAGTTAATTCTTGGCTTTCTCCGCTGGCAGTTAAAGCAACAGCTTGAACATCTGTGGGTATGTATATTCCTTTGCAATTCCATTTATTTTTGGTTTTCCGTCCATTACCTAAAAAATATAATGCTGCGCCTGGGGAATAGTCATCTTCTTCTAAATTTATTTCTGGTCCATATATA
>NZ_JAYGHA010000013.1:0-5609 GCF_034931405.1 Anabaena sp. UHCC 0451
CCCCATTACCTTGGGTATTCGTTAAGGAGAAATTGAAATCCAAAGCTTGCGCCGGAGATGCACCACTAAGAACCATACCAGCGACAGCACCACCAACCACCAAAGGCAAAATCCGAGATAATTTCATTACATTGTCCTTTTTTAAGGTTTGCAAATAACGTCAGTCACAAAAAAGGTGATTCAAAGCCCGGTAAAAACTTAGACACCTAAACATGGGGACATTAACCGCATTGTAAAAAAAAAGACAAAGATGTCTAGGGGATTTACGAGAATTTACACGATTTTCCTGTAATTTTGTTGTATTTCACATCACTACAAAATATTTGCCAATTGAAAGGGCAGTTTTTTATTTACATTACCTTATAGTAAGTAAAATTACGCACATTCCCAAAAATACCCTCACCAAAATAAAATTAAATATTGGTAAATTAATATTAAGCCCACAAATACCCTCAAAATTGGCAAGATGGCAGTTGAAACAACCATGATGGAAAATCGAATCCTTTACGTTCGCCTTCCCTGTAACCCCATCTTTCCCATTGGGGTTGTCTATCTATCGGATCATGTCCACAAACAATTTCCTAACATCGAACAAAAAATCTTTGATTTAGGAACAGTTCCACCTTTAGATTACGCCACCGCCCTAGATCGCTGTATTGATGAATTTAAACCCACCCTCTTAGTCTTCTCTTGGCGAGATATCCAAATCTATGCACCAGTGGGAGGTAGAGGAGGAAACCCCCTCCAAAACGCCTTTGAATTTTACTATGCCAAAAACCCATTCATAAAATTACGGGGTGCATTGGGCGGTTTGCGGATCTTCATCGCTTACTATGTAGAACTATGGCGGAACTTGGGATTAATCAAACGCGGTCTAAAACGCGCCCAAAGATATCATACCCAAGCCCGTGCAGTGGTTGGTGGTGGTGCAGTCAGCGTATTTTATGAACAATTAGGAAAAAGCCTACCCGCAGGAACGGTTATTTCCGTCGGTGAAGGTGAAACCCTACTAAGTAAATACCTGAGTGGAGAGGAATTCAGGGATGAACGTTGTTATGTAGTGGGAGAAAACCAACCTCGCAAACGACTTATCCATGAACAACCCACACCTTTAGAGAAAACAGCTTGTAACTATGACTATATAGAAACTATCTGGCCAGAAATTAATTATTACTTGCAAGATAAAGATTTCTATATAGGAGTACAAACTAAGCGTGGTTGCCCCCATAATTGCTGTTATTGTGTTTATACTGTAGTTGAAGGTAAGCAAGTCAGAATTAATCCCGCTGATGAAGTGGTAGCAGAAATTCGCCAATTATACAATCGTGGTGTGCGTAATTTCTGGTTTACTGATGCTCAATTTATCCCTGCTCGCAAATATATCGACGATGCTATAGAACTATTACAAAAGATTGTCGATTCTGGCATGAGCGATATAAACTGGGCAGCATACATCAGAGCCGACAACTTAACACCAGAGTTGTGTGATTTGATGGCAAAAACAGGGATGAACTACTTTGAAATTGGCATTACCAGTGGTTCTCAGGAACTGGTACGGAAAATGCGGATGGGTTATAATCTGCGGACTGTCTTGCAAAACTGTCGTGATTTAAAAGCAGCTGGTTTCAATGACTTGGTTTCCGTCAATTACTCATTTAACGTCATTGACGAACGCCATGAAACTATTCGCCAAACTATCGCTTATCACCGGGAACTAGAAAGAATTTTTGGTGCGGATAAAGTCGAACCTGCCATTTTCTTTATTGGTTTGCAACCTCATACCCACCTGGAAGAATACGCCTTTAAAGAAGGTATCCTCAAACCAGGGTATGATCCAATGAGTTTAATGCCCTGGACAGCTAAAAAACTCTTATGGAATCCTGAACCACTCGGTTCATTTTTCGGGGAAGTCTGTTTACAAGCTTGGCGACGTAACCCCAACGACTTCGGACGCGAAGTTATGAACATCTTAGAAGAAAAATTAGGCTGTGCTGAGTTAGAAGCAGCACTTTCAGCGCCAATTGAAACCAAAGATAAACATCTGGCAAGCGTATCATAGAAAACAAGGGAGTATAGGGATATTTTGAATTTAGATTTGAATTTTCCCTCTCCCGTCCCCGGCGATTATTTTCACCAAAACTCATGCTAGAAGGTTCAATTCTCCAAAAACTAGAATTAGCGCATCGGCACACTACCAGACCGGTTCATTTTGGGGTGTACTACAAAAATACCCTAGTGGCTTTGTGTCACGCACTGGAAGATCACATCTTAACTGAAGATGGTGCGCCTTTAGTAATCACAGCATTTCAACAGGGTAAATGGTATTTGCAAGAAGCGAATAGATACGCAGATATTGCCAGATGCAGCCGTGAAATCGCGATTATGGCATCGGCTGATGCGGGATTTGCCGAACACCCTACCAGTCAGTTACCCAATGTTGATTTAGTGCCTATAGCCCCAGGTGATCCTGTAGAGCAGGAATGGCATTTAATTATTTTATCACCTGAATACACAGCGATGGTAATTTGTCAAGAATTATCTGATGCTGATTATGGAATCGGTGGTTTACCAGCGTCGGATTTAGAGCGGAAATTTTATGGTTTGTGGACATTTGAGCCAGATTTAGTGAGTGAGACAGCAGAAATAGCGATCGCACACATTCAGAAATATAACCCAGAATTAGCCACTAAACTCAGCGCCCATAAACAAGCAATTAAGACTTCTATTGCTGCACCGAAAGACTTAAATGCAGTTGTTACCCGCGTTGTTGAGTACCTACAAACAGGACAAGAAAATTTAGATATCCCCGTAGCCTTAGAAAAAAAAGCCCTAGACCGCAACTTGGTTTCTAACGAAATCCAGGCATTTTTGCGGATGGCGCAATTAATGGATTTAGCCGATATCAACAATCCCAGAGCCGCCTCAGAAGTCGTGGCACTTTCGGAAACAATCGGGCAGTTGTTAGATTTACCCGCATGGCAAATTAAGAGATTGCGCCTAGCCAGTTTATTACACCGTATAGATCCACTACAAAGGGCAGAAAGTCTTCTCACTCCCAGCACATCCAATAATTACCAAGAAAATGCCCCCAGTTGTCCTTTAACCTGTTCTCTGATCCCAGGAGTACAAGTATTACGGACAATGCCACGATTGCGAGCCGTTGCCCAAATTATCACTCACCAAACCGAGTGGTGGAATGGAACAGGAGAACCTGCTGGGTTAGCTGGAGATGACATCCCCCTGGAATCGAGAATTTTAGCCTTAGCAGCAGATTTTCAGTCACACGTCAATCAGCAAAAATACTCAGATAAAAGTGGAGTAGATATATTCGCTCAAGCTCTAGATGAGTGCAGATTACAACAATCTACCCGCTTTGACCCTAAACTTGTAGATACCCTAACTTTATTAGTCATGGGTTTACAGCAGGGACTCGATTTACCCCTAATGATACCCAAAGCCAGCAGCGGTATGTGGTTACTTGATTCCCGTTGGGACAGCCACAGCAAAAGTAGAGAGGAGATTAGTAATTACAGCCAATGAATATTGAAGCCATTAGATTAGGAAAAATCAAACAACTTCCAGGCGCAGATTTAGAAGACGAGGAACTATCCCAAATAGATTTAAGCCGCGTTAACTTTGCAGGTGCTACCCTTGTAGGCACTAACTTTGCAGGTTCTAAACTCGAAGGCGCACATTTTGAAGGCGCTAATTTGATGGGCGCTAACCTCCAAGAAACTGACTTGCGAGCTAACCTGATGGGAGCAAATTTAATGCAAGCAGATTTAAGTAATGCTGATATGCGGGGTAGTAATTTAAGAGGTGCTAACCTGATGGGTGCGACACTCAATGATGTCACTTTAGCAGGTGCTTTCTTGAGTGGTGCTAATTTAATGAGTGTGAACTTGCAAGGTGTTGACTTACGTAGTGCTGAATTACGCGGTGCTAACCTCACAGGAGCAAATCTTAAAGGTGCTGATTTGAGTCGTGCTGATTTGCAAGGAGCATTATTGAGTCAAGCCAACCTAGAAGAAGCAGATTTGCGAGAAGCTAACCTAGCAGGGGCAAATTTCACCGGCGCTAATTTACTTTGTGCAGAGTTAGAAGCTGCAAATGTAACCGGGACTAATTTATCTGAAGCTTGTTTAATAGGTACTGTCCTAGAAGCAAATCACTAATCACTAAATCACATCCTCATACTGAAACATGAATGATACTTTGTCTCGCGCTCAAGAATGGTTAACTGTTTTTGCCTATCTTGGGTTTACCATGTTTATTATTTGGCGCATATTTGCCACAGATAAATAATACAGCTTTTGCAGTTGAGTTAATTACTACTTGAAAAAACTGCAAATCATTTTACCAGAACTATTTTCTGTAAATTGGGAAACAGTTCCATCTTTATTTACCTTAAATTTCCCCCGACAATTATAAATTTCTACGGGTGTTTTTACACCATCTATACTCATAGATGCCCGATATTCCCAATATTTTTTGGCGCTGCGTTTAATATTAAGAATACAAATTTCATGTCCATCGTAATGATGACAGACAATAGCTAAAGCTGGAAATGGGAAAGAAAATAAAAATATTAATAATAGTAAAATTACTAGATATTTAATCATAATTTATTATTCATTTTTAATGCTTTACCCCGCATCCACCAAGCTAGTCCACCCATAAACAAAACTCCCATAATTCCTTGTAAGGGATTATTATTCACACCTGTTATCCAGTCAGGAACTACTCCCGCATATTTTGTTAATTCTCCCACATTAATAATGTAATAACCCCAAACTAAACCACCATGTAACCCAATTGGTAAACCTAAGCGTCCTCTTGTTCCCCGCTTTCCCCATACCTGCGTTAATCCCAATAATACTAAAGCTGGAAATTGTGGTAATGTGTGAATAATTGCTGCTAAAGGTTTAATAAAATGGGCAACAGCAAATAAAATGGCATCTATCCAAGCGGCTAAACTTAAATTATAATCTCGTTCTAACTCATTCAATAACCAACCCCGAAATAATAATTCTTCCGCAAAACCTACACCGAAACTAACTAGCAAACCTTCTAAAATTATTTTCAATAACAAAACTTTGGGTTGTTGCCATATCACCCAACCGAATAAACCCTGTAAACTAAATACAATTAAAATACTGATTAACCCAATAGCTAAACCTTTAACAAAATCTACACCATTGGGGCGGGAAAATTCTAAACCATAATGAGTTAATATTTTTGGTTGCTGATAGACTCGCTGACCCCATAACTTGAGCAGAAAAATAAACTCAACATAAAGTATTACCATTGTCAAGATACTTTCTAAATTAGTATCAGACACTAGCAAGTAAATCGGTATCGCCAAAGGTAGCCATAATAATAACAAAGCAATGATAAAACAACCCAGCCGCAAAGGGGCAGGACTTTGGGAAATTCTCTCTAGATTAATTCTCATAATTGATTAGTCATCTATTATCAGTCAACAATATACTACTAATGACTAATAACCAATGACTAATAACCAATATAGCGGTGTGTGGTTGAATGATATCCAAAATTGTCCGTAAAATCCATAAACTAAGAGATTTTTAACTCTGTTCCCTGTTCCC
>NZ_JAYGHA010000013.1:5682-21612 GCF_034931405.1 Anabaena sp. UHCC 0451
TGTTCCCTGTTCCCTGATATGACTATTCATCAGGTTCAATAGTGCTGCTCAAACCATGACTTTTTAAAGTTTCGCAATAAAATTCAGCAGGTTCCAAAGCGCAGGCAATGACTAAAGCTAATCCATTACTGTGTGCTTCCATCATAATGCTAACTGCTTGAGGCTGGGTAATGCTCGGTACAGTAGTCATTAGCACCTGAACCACATACTCCATAGAATTATAGTCATCATTATGCAGCAAAACGCGATACCGAGGCGCGAGCTTGCGGGTTGTGGAAGGCTTTTCAATAGTTTCGACTGACACTGCTCTTTGCTCTTTTATCGTTGACTGACTACAATAGAGTTTCTGTCTAGCGTTTGCTTAACAGTTATTTACTCAATTTTATAACATTTCCGTTGCTATGCCATGCAGAAAAAATTTTGCTGCTTGGCTATTCCTGGGGATTAAAGACTAGAAAATGTTTAGTGCAATCATAATAGTACACCAGTGTTACTTCTAAAATTAGGAAAACTACCACAAAATTCTTGTCTCCTCTGCTGCTATGGATATTAGCCCCAACTTTCAACCAGGACAAATTGTGTCTTTGGATTATGGCAACAGAAATCTTTATGCTGAAGTCATTCAAGTTGTGACTTCTCGTGATTTGTGCTGGGTGCGCCCTTTACTACTGGCTAACTTCACCCATGAACTACCCCTGATAAATGATTTGCGAGATGCGTCCGACTTGTTATGGCCTATAAATTTATTTCGGCCTGCTTTAGATACAGAAGTGATTAGTCTATTGAGTCAACTTTTACCAAAAGAACCAAAGGCTGACACAGATAAGGTTGCCCAACAGCAACTCAATCAATTTATTCACCAACTTTGGCAAGCCAAAAGATAGTAAAGAATTGTGAATGTATTGGGAACGATTAACCCCAGCGTGGGACTAACTGAACGCGACCAGCGTCCATCTCTGCCATTAATAATTCTAGAGCCTCGTAGTCAACGTCAGATATGTAACCTAGCTGAGTCAGTTCTGAGTTGATCTCATTTTCTATTTCTGGCGTTAATTTTTTTATGTGCAACGCTTTCTCTACTAGTTGACGAATGGCGTATTGTGTGCTCATAAAGAATAAACCAACTTTAATTGTTACTCATTATCCAGATTATCATCGGTATAAAAAGTGATCTAGATATCCGAGTTATAGTGATCTAGATCACTATAAAATTTTAGATACATAGTTCCGTCTTTACCTCAATTTTTACCCTTCATGAAGGAGATTATCAGCGGTGATTTTAGCTTAAATCCTTGGATTTAGACCTATAACCAGGTAGAGGATCATCACCACAGAAGATTAATCTGAATTTTGCTTGTCTATAGATTGTTTTTTAACTCAACTAAAAAAAATGTATATATAAATACAGTTTACAGTGTGATGATGACAATCTTTAAACAAAAGTAACAAAGTAATAAAGATTCAGTAAAGACCGTTCCTGTATAATCCGTCGAGAAAAAAATAGTTGATCAATAAAGAATTCAGGAGTCAAGACCGAATCAATGCTACGTTGAAGGAGATAAGTTGTAATTTAAGTTAGCCAGAAGATAGCAAAGTGGCTGTTTTAGTTGAGCAATTAATAACATCGGATATTTTAAAACCTGCCCGTTACCTGGGTAATGAACGTTTAGCAGTACATAAACCTTGGGATACGGCAACTGTACGTTGGGTGTTAACCTACCCAGAAGTATATGAAGTGGGTGCATCTAATTTGGGGCATATCATTCTCTATAATATTTTGAATGCCCTACCAAATCAGTTATGCGATCGCGCTTATCTACCAGGTTCAGACTTAGGCGCAAAACTTCGTGCTACCCAAACACCCTTGTTTGCAGTAGAGTCGAAACGCTCTTTGGCAGAATTTGATATTTTAGGTTTTAGCCTCAGTTATGAATTAGGGGCAACCAACATCCTGGAAATGTTGGATTTAGCAGGAATTCCCCTAACATGGAAAGAGAGGCAGAAGTCAGGAGTCGTAGGGGCGAAGCATTCGGAAAACAACCTTGGGCAAAAATTGATAATTTACCGCCCGAATGCTTCGCCCGTACAGGAGTCAGAAGGCAGGAGGCAGGAGAAAGATATATATTCCTCCCCATCTCCCCATCTTCCCATCTCCCCATCTTGCCAGTCCCCATATCCGCTAATTTTCGCTGGTGGACAAACTGCCACATCTAACCCCGAACCCTACGCAGATTTTTTTGATTTTATTGCCTTGGGAGATGGTGAAGAACTATTACCGGAAATTGGTTTAGTTTTAGCAGAAGGGAAAGCAGCCGGTTTGAGTCGGGAAGAATTGTTACTAGACTTGGCACAAATTCCTGGTGTTTATGTACCTCAGTTTTATGAAATGGGAGAAAATGGTGCAGTACATCCTCTGCGACAAGATGTACCAGAACGGATTCTCAGACGAGTTGCTACACCCATTCCCGCTTATTCTATTGGCTTAGTTCCCTATGTGGAAACAGTCCATGATCGCCTGACAATAGAAATTCGTCGTGGTTGTACCCGTGGTTGTCGTTTTTGTCAACCAGGGATGTTAACTCGTCCCGCACGAGATGTAGAACCAGAAAAAGTAGTAGAAGCGATGGAAGCGGGGATGAGAGCAACAGGTTACAATGAATTTTCCCTGTTATCTCTGAGTTGTTCTGATTATTTATCTCTACCAGCAGTGGGGATGGAAATCAAAAACCGCTTAAAAAATGAAAATATTTCCCTCACATTACCCAGTCAAAGAGTAGATAGGTTTGATGAAAATATTGCTAATATTCTGGGAGGTACGCGACAAGGGAGCTTGACTTTTGCCCCTGAAGCGGGTACCCAACGGATGCGGGATATTGTCAATAAAGGTTTAACCAATGAAGAACTATTACGGGGAATAAAAACAGCTTGGGAAAAAGGTTGGGATAAAATCAAGCTGTATTTTATGATTGGTTTACCAGGGGAAACAGATGCGGATGTTTTGGGGATAGTGGAAACTGTCAGATGGTTACAGCAAGAATGTCGGGGTAGAGACAGGAAACCAATTAGCTTTAATTTGACCATTTCCAATTTTACGCCCAAACCACATACACCTTTTCAATGGCATTCGGTTTCTACCTCTGAGTTTAAGCGCAAGCAAGATTTACTGCGGCAAGAATTTCGACGTATTCGCAATGTAAAGGTGAATTTTACGGATATTCGCCTTTCAGCGATGGAAGACTTTATAGGTAGGGGCGATCGCTCTTTAGGTAAAGTTTTAAAACGTGCTTGGGAATTGGGTGCAGGGATGGATTCTTGGTATGATAGTGTAGAAACTGCTTTCAACGCTTGGGGAAGAGCAATATCAGAAGCTGGTCTAGATTGGAAATACCGTCAAGTGGTGACTGGGGACTGGAACGTGATGGAGATGGGGAGATGGGGAGATGGGGAGATGGGGAGAGAAAATTCACCCCAACCACACCTAGATTCCCGCCTAGACCTTCCTCTACCGTGGGATCATATTGATACCGGGATTGATAAAAAGTGGCTGCAAGAGGACTTAAACCGCGCTCTAGAAGCCGCAATTGTTCCCGATTGTTCTTTTGAAGGTTGTTCCCATTGTGGTGTCTGTGGCACTGATTTCGGTCATAATATCGTCATTGAACCACCTGCAATCCCTGAATTTGCCGGTGATTTTGTTCCCAATACCACCAAAGCACAACGCTTAAGGGTTTGGTTTGGTAAACAAGGTGATATGGCTTTGATCAGTCACTTGGATTTAATGCGCTTATTCGACAGAGTGATGCGACGCGCAAGTTTACCAGTGGCCTTTACTGGTGGGTTTCATCCCCATCCCCGTATTGCTCTAGCCAGTGCGTTATCCTTGGGAAGCACCAGCAGTGGTGAAATTGTGGATATGGAATTGACTCAATCAATGGATGTGGAAACTTTCCGCACTCAACTAGTTAGTCAACTGCCTTTAGATATACCCATCTACCAAGTGGAAGAGATAGATTTGAAAGCACCCGCAGCTAATCAATCTCTGGAAGCAGCCGAGTATTTGCTCACTGTATCCACGACGGGTAACGTAGAAGCAAAACAATGGCAAGAATGGATTGTGGCTATTAAAGCTAAAGATGAGATTTTGTCAGAGCATACCACCAAATCAGGCAAGCAACAGATTATAAATCTGCGCGATCGCTTATTTGAAATCGAGTTAGTACAAGCCGACAACTCTCCATCTGAGTCAACAGCTATCTTGCGTTATCTGGGTAGCTGTCGTCATGACGGTGTGATCTTGCGTCCTGAGCAAATATTATCTATACTGGAAATAGTGGCTTGTGCAGAATTTCACCTCCTGCATATTCACCGCAACCGTCTAGTTTTAGGAATATAATTCCGCAAAGGTTTTTTCCAGTAACTTGCTAGTAGTTACCCCAAACGAGCATATTCTTGTCAGTAACCCAGCCCTAAAGGGACTGGGCTTGCAAGAGTAATCAAGCAAGCCGTACTGACCAGACCACCCTGAGCTTAAGTCGAAGGGTAGCCGTTATTTGAATGAATTGATTTTTAGCAAGGTTGCGCTAGAATAGATTGAAGAGAAATTTTCTGGCGTTGCATTGAATGACCTGGTTCATAACCCTGATCATCAGGGAGAACAAGCAAAGATATAAGAGTGGAAATTCTAGGATTGTATTCCAGACAAATGTAAGGCAGATTAAAGTACACTCTCTCTATAGCTACCTTATGAATCAGTTACTAACAATAGCTTTGCGTCTGATCTCTAACTTTATGCTTTTTACAACACCTGCACCAATACTGATACCCCAGAAGGTAAACGTACTGGCTCAGAAATCAACCATAGACGGTTGATTTAATTACTGAAAACATATGCAACCGTTCTGGAATAATCAGGCGTGTAAACGCAATTACAGTCTTGTTAACAGCTTCCAATTTCGTGAAGCTATGTCAGAGAAAGAAATTTTTACTACCAGTAGCGCCTTGTAGGGCTGCCAGTAGGGGCTAGAGCTATAAAATAAGCTCCTTCTCATCCCCATTGGTGCTGCCAATTTTTGAGGAACTTGAATGCCAAAACAAATTATTATCGCAGAGCAGCATCAAATTGCTGCTGTATTTTCCGAAGATCAAATACAAGAACTCGTTGTTGCCACTGGTCATCATCAAATTGGTGATATCTACTTAGGCGTAGTAGAAAATGTATTACCTGGTATAGATGCAGCCTTTGTCAATATCGGTGATCCAGAACGTAACGGTTTTATTCATGTCACTGACTTGGGACCACTGAAACTCAAACGTAGTTCCGCAGCCATTACCGAACTGTTAACACCACAGCAAAAAGTATTGGTGCAGGTGATGAAAGAGCCAACGGGAACAAAAGGTCCCAGGCTCACAGGTAACATTACCTTACCTGGACGTTACGTAGTGCTGATGCCCTATGGTAGAGGTGTAAATCTATCCCGGCGAATTAAAAGTGAAAGTGAGCGCAACCGCCTCCGCGCTCTAGCAATTTTAATTAAACCAGCTGGGATGGGTGTACTGGTACGAACCGAAGCCGAAGGCAAGCCAGAAGAGGCAATTATTGAAGACTTGGAAGTGCTGCAAAGACAATGGGAAGTTATCCAGCAAGAAGCACAATCTACCCGCGCTCCAGCTTTGCTCAACCGGGATGATGACTTTATCCAGCGGGTTTTGCGGGATATGTACGGTGCAGATGTGAACCGGATTGTAGTTGATTCCAGTACGGGTTTACGACGAGTCAAGCAATATCTACAGAACTGGAGTGGAGGTCAGACACCACAAGGTGTATTAATTGACCACCATCGCGATCGCTCCCCCATTTTAGAATACTTCCGCATTAATGCCGCCATTCGTGAAGCTCTTCGTCCCAGAGTAGACCTACCTTCTGGTGGTTACATTATTATCGAGCCAACAGAAGCACTAACAGTAATTGACGTTAACTCCGGTTCTTTCACACGATCAGCTACAGCCAGAGAAACAGTTTTGTGGACAAACTGCGAAGCAGCTACAGAAATTGCCCGTCAGTTAAGACTACGCAATATTGCTGGTGTCATCGTAGTTGATTTCATTGATATGGAATCACGACGAGACCAATTACAAGTTTTAGAACACTTTAACAAAGCTCTAAAAGCTGATAAAGCTCGTCCGCAAATTGCCCAACTGACCGAGTTAGGTTTAGTTGAACTTACCCGCAAACGCCAAGGTCAAAATATTTATGAATTGTTTGGGGAAACTTGTCCCACCTGTGGCGGTTTAGGGCATACTGTGCGCTTACCTGGGGAAATAGAAAACCGAATGCCTATCCCCGCAGCAGATATACCAGACCGGTTAACACCGATGCTGCCAAGGGAAACAAGAACACCATCTGCACGTATCCCAGAAATAAGAGAACCTAGAGAAAATAGAGAAACTTATGATGGTTTTGGGGAAGGATTTGACAGTGATGCCGAGATCAGTCCCATCAATCTGATCAACCATCCCAGTTATCAAGAAATGGGTGATAACAAACGTCGTACCCGTACCCGTCGCAGTCGCATCGGTATCAATGGTGCTAACGGCAAAGATGAAGTTAGGTTAGGTAATTCCTTGGGGTTTGGTAACGATGCGGATTTAGATTTGGATGGTGATAACGAACTAACACCCACACCAGAAATGCCCTCTCTTCTCTCCGATACTCTCCGGGAAAGAGACTCTTCGCGAACGCCTACACTTGGTAAATCGGGTTGGACTGAAAGACCAGAGCGCACCAAAGTAAAAATAGATCCAGTTAAACCAGTAGTAGAACCACCACAGATTGTTTCTGTAGAAATGACACTCCAGGAACAAGATATGTTTGCTTTAATGGGAATTTCTCCTGGTGTGAAGTTAGAGTCAGAAGCGAAAAATCCCAAATCTGTGATTTTTAACATTGTTCAACCTGGAGAAACACCAGATACTACTATTGAAGCGACACCAGTATCAGCAATTGCCGAAACTAGGTCTGAATTTGCCAAAGTGAAAATGCCGATACCAAAGGTAGAGATGGAAGAACCTTCCTTCCCAAAATCAATCATTGAGCCTCCTTTGGAAGATTCCAGCAGCAATGGATTTGAGTCCTTTACTGATGATGAAGAAATAAATAGCACTTCCACTCCAAATCGTCGCCGTCGTCGTCGTTCTTCAGCATTGGAGGACAGTTAACGACAGTTATGGTAGAGACAGAGCCGACAAATGCATCTATATCGTCCATTGCACCCTTGAAAGAATCAAGTTGGTGGGAGTTTTCCACCAACTCAGATATTCATGGGTTGGTTGCAGGTGTGGATGAAGTGGGACGGGGTGCATTATTTGGTCCAGTAGTTGCGGCCGCAGTGATATTACCCACAGAGGCTTTACCAAAACTCACATCTGCGAAAATTAAAGACAGTAAAAAGTTGTCTAGTTCTCGCAGAACTCAGTTGGCACAGCAAATTGCTGGGCTGGCTTTAGATTGGAAAATTGGTTATGCCTCCACTGCGGAAATTGATAAGTTAAATATTTTGCAAGCAACACTGTTAGCAATGAAGCGGGCTGTACTGAAGCTAAAGGTACAGCCTGCGCTTTGTTTAGTTGATGGCAATCAGATGATGAAGGATTTACTGATACCACAAGAAACAATGATCAAGGGCGACGAGCGATCGCTCAACATTGCATCTGCTAGTATCATGGCTAAGGTGTGGCGTGATGATCTGGTGCTACGCTTGGCATCTAAGTATCCGCTTTATGAACTAGAGCGTAATAAGGGTTATGGAAGTCAGCGACATTTGCTGGCTCTACAAAAATATGGTCCATCACCCCTACATCGTCTATCTTTTCGTCCTTGCCAATATAGTGAATCATCCAATTACCCATTACCTCAAAATTTACTCAAAGTTGAGAATTGCTAGTTCAGTATTATCATCAGCAATCTGATTTATTTGCATTTGAGATATTACCCAAGTGCGATAATCAGATAGGAGGTGATGTAACAATCTTTGCTTAATTGTCAATAGTACGCTTTTCAGCAATCCATTACCAGTAGTTTCCAAAATCGACTTTGGGGTTAGGGAAAATGGTTGAGGAATATCTACAAGCACTTCTAGATCGGCTTTTCCTTGCAGCCGAGTTTCACTATTGATGTGGTGTGGTGACAAATATCCTTTTAAATTGAGCGCAAAACGTTGGTTAATATACTCAAAACCCAGAATTTCACAACCAACTGAACGTAAATAAATCGTTCCTTGGGAATCTGACCAAACTCTTATATCTACAGTAGGCTGAATACTCAATGACATAAAAGCAAGTGGACGCATTTTTAAGCGAAACACTTCCTCAGACAACTGCTGAATCCTACTGTTGTCAGCCAAAGTTCTCACCAGACGCTGAGGCTGACGCAAGTAATGCTGAATGGGAATGGGCTGCTTGGGGACAGCAATTTCGACCGATTGAGAGGCAGTAAACTTGGTAGCCATGAGTAAATTAAAGCAAGATGTTCTAATTGTAATATTTTTTAACAACCTAAATTGTTTTGCATAAAATCAATAACTCTATTTATATCTATCAAAATTGCCAGTAAATGAGTAACATACAGCAGAAGTCAGAAATCAACTCCATTTGATACTTGATGTTTGAGTTCAATATACCTCTTGCAAGCTGAGATATCCAATCTAAAATTATATGAGTTTAGCAATCGCACATTTAGGACCACCTGGAACTTATTCCGAACAAGCAGCTTCTTTTTACCTCAATTGGCTAAAAAATAATCAAGAGATAGAAGCTACCTTATCTGCGTACCCTACCATTAGCAAATCATTGCAAGCTGTAATTACACAACAAGCGCAGATAGCGGTTGTGCCTGTGGAAAATTCCATTGAGGGTAGTGTTAGCATGACAATGGACAGCCTTTGGCAATTGGACAGTTTACAAATCAAACTAGGTTTGGTTCTACCCATCAATCATGTTTTAATTTCCTGTGCCAATAACTTAGAAAAGATTGAAACAGTATATTCTCATCCCCAAGCGTTAGCACAATGCCAAGGATGGCTGGCTAAATTTCTGCCCAATGCCAATTTAATTCCTAGCAGTTCTACCACTGAGGCACTAGAGCGACTTCCGCAAGCACTGACAACAGCCGCAATATCTTCTAGCAGAGCCGCCCAACTTTATAATTTACCTATCCTCGCTAGTGGGATTAACGACTATCCCGAAAACTGTACACGCTTTTGGGTAGTAGCTCAAGAGATTGAGGGGGAAGAGTTGTTCAACCCCACTCATACATCTTTAGCTTTTAGCGTCCCTGCTAATGTACCAGGCGCTCTTGTTAAAGCTCTGGACGTATTTGCCCATTTAGGAATTAATCTCAGTCGGATTGAATCTCGTCCCACTAAGCGTTCTCTGGGAGAATACCTATTTTTTCTGGATATAGAAGCAGCAGTAAGCTCATCTGTAATGGATTTAGCTTTAATGGAGTTAAACACTTACACTGAAGTTTTAAAAATCTTTGGCAGCTATAGTGTTTTAACAGTTGGCAGCTAATACAGCAGATTGCAGATCAATGAGGTACAGAATCTAACTTGAAACCTAGACAGAAAGAGAGTTTTACTCCTGACTCCTGACTCCTGACTCCTGACTCCTGACTCCTGCTGTATCATGTTCAGCAAATCACTTAAAATATGGCTTGGCTGCTAATTAATTGATTTTTGCCAATTAGCAATTACCAGCCAAACAGAAGAGTGGTTAATATTAGCCCATATTGTTAAAAGTGTCTTTAAGAACCGAACGTGCCGCCAGATGATTGCGAGTAGAAGTTAAAATTTCTGCTTCTCTTTGTAAACGAGCATATGTATCTTGTAATTCTAACAATGCTTGCTGTTCGGGAGCTACACCGTAAAGGTTACTTGCCACCCAGTGAGATAGCTCAGTGGGTAAATCGGGTAAATCTTCTGGTAGTTCAATCTCTTTTTCGGTTAACTTAGCTGAAAGACGGACAACATCTCGCAATAACTGTTCCACTTCAGTAGCTAAAGGTCGCAAATCCTCAGATGGAGGCTGGTCTTCAATCCATTCTACTAAACCCACACGATAGGGCTTTTCCCGGACATACTCTAACACCCGAAATCTTTGCTGTCCCAAAGTCAACATTTCCATGCGGTCATCAGGTAATCGCTGGTAATGAATAATTTCTGCACAGCAGCCGACATTGGCTATTGTACCTTTGATAGGATCGACCATTAAAACTCCAAATCGGCGATCGCCCTCCAAAATCGTGTTCATCATGATTCGGTAGCGAAATTCAAATATATGTAGTGGTAATGGTCTGGTGGGAAACAGAACTACTTCGGGCAAAGGGAACAGAGGTAGTTCACGGACGGCAATTTTAGAAGAAGATGTCATTGTTAGCTGAGTATAAATTTTATTCCTAAAATATATTGTTCCCTACTTTTCCCTTAGTTTGTTTATAGGACTTTGTTTATATTTATTTTATCATTTGTTTTATCGCTAATAAAAAGCCCTGAGATAAATTTTCTCAGGGCTGAGTGAATTTTAATACCAAATATGCGTTGTAGAGACCTTCCATCGGAACGTCTCTACTAATCATTTGTTTCTTGTTATTTGCAACTAACCACTGATCAATGACTAATTAAAGTTTGACTTCGATATCTACACCAGATGGTAAATCCAACTTCATCAGCGCATCAATAGTTTTAGAAGAAGGCTGGTAAATATCAATAATGCGACGATGGGTGCGGGTTTCAAAATGTTCGCGGGAATCTTTATCTACGTGAGGTGAACGCAGCACGCAATATATCTTCCGTTTTGTGGGTAAAGGAATCGGTCCGATAGCTGTAGCGTTAGTCCGGTTAGCTGTGTCTACAATCTTCTCGCAAGATGTATCCAATAAACGTCGGTCAAAAGCCTGTAAGCGAATTCTAATTTTCTGCTGCTGTAAAGTTGCCATCTTCAGTTTTCCAGGTTCTGTGAATTTTAGATTTTAGATTTTAGATGTTTAGATTTTAGACACAATAGTGAATTCAAAATTGAAAATCCAACATTGGTTCAGGGAAGCAAAAGGAGCAGAGATGAATTTTAACCATCCCTGCTCCCTGATGATTTAGAGCAAAAAGGTGAGTGCTATTTCAGAATTTTAGAAACGACACCAGCACCAATAGTGCGACCACCTTCACGAATAGCGAAACGCATACCTTGCTCAATCGCAATAGCGTTAATTAGTTCCACTGTCATCTTAATGCGATCGCCTGGCATGACCATTTCTACGGCGCTACCATCATCAGCTGTGTAGCTTTTGATTGTGCCTGTTACATCGGTTGTCCGCACATAGAACTGAGGACGATAACCGGCGAAGAAGGGTGTTTTCCGACCACCTTCTTTATCAGTTAAAACGTAAACTTCACCTTCAAACTGAGTGTGAGGAGTAATTGAACCTGGTTTAGCAATTACCATACCGCGTTCAATATCTTCTTTTTTCATACCGCGCAGTAGTACACCGGCATTGTCTCCAGCCAGACCTTCCTCAAGACTCTTCTTAAACATTTCAATCCCGGTTACAGCTGTACTCCGGGTATCTCTAAGCCCAATTAGCTCAACTGTATCGCCAACCTTAACTTTACCGCGTTCAATCCGGCCAGTAGCCACAGTCCCACGACCTGTGATGGTGAACACATCTTCTACAGCCATCAGGAATGGTTTGTCTATATCCCGTTCAGGAGTGGGGATGTATGAATCTACGGCATCCATCAATTCGTAGATTTTATCTACCCAGGGATTTTCTCCTTTTTGGATTTTAGGATTCTTAGTCATTGCTTCCAAAGCTTGTAGACCAGAACCTTTGATAATGGGAATGTCATCACCGGGGAAATCATAGCTAGAAAGTAGTTCCCGCAGTTCCAGTTCTACTAATTCCAGTAGTTCTGGGTCATCCATCAAATCTTCTTTATTCAGGAAGACAACCAAGCTGGGAACACCTACCTGTTTTGCTAACAGGATATGTTCACGGGTTTGGGGCATAGGACCATCTGTAGCCGCAACTACCAGAATACCGCCATCCATTTGTGCCGCACCTGTGATCATGTTTTTCACATAGTCAGCGTGGCCGGGACAGTCTACGTGAGCATAGTGGCGGTTAGTAGTTTCATATTCCACGTGAGCCGTATTAATGGTAATACCACGTGCTTTTTCTTCTGGTGCATTATCAATTTGGTCGTAACCCTTAGCTGTAGCCTGACCCATAGCTGCCAAGGTCATGGTAATGGCTGCTGTTAAAGTAGTTTTGCCGTGGTCAACGTGTCCAACAGTACCGATATTAACGTGAGGTTTTTTTCTTTCAAACTTTTCGCGTGCCATGAATACTCGTTTCCTTTTTTAATTAAGCGTTCCCTTTGCTTTTGGCAATGATAGTTTCAGCCACGCTCCGAGGTACCTCTTCGTAGTGACTGAATTCCATCGTGAAGATACCCCGGCCTTGGGTCTTAGACCGGATATCTGTGGCGTAACCAAACATAGTCGCTAATGGAACTTTAGATGTTACTTTAGCGAGTCCTTGTTCAGTGCTTTGTCCTTCAATCTGCCCCCGACGGGCGATGAGGTCGCCAATAACGTTCCCGATAAAGTCTTCAGGAACTTCTACCTCAACTTTCATCATAGGCTCTAACAGTACGGGAGAAGCTTTCGATACTGCTTCTTTCATCGCCATGGAACCAGCGATTTTGAAAGCCATTTCTGAAGAGTCTACATCGTGGTAAGAACCGTCTATCAAGGTAGCTTTGACATCAATGAGGGGATATCCAGCGACAACACCAGATTCACAACATTCTTTCATGCCCTGTTCAGCTGGGTTAACGTACTCTTTGGGTACAGTCCCACCGACAATCTTGGAGACGAATTCAAAACCTGTGCCTGGTTCTCCTGGCTCTAAATTGATGACAACGTGACCGTATTGACCCTTACCACCGCTTTGGCGGATAAATTTACCTTCGATTCTGGTTACGGCTTTACGAATCGTTTCCCGGTAAGCTACCTGGGGCGCACCCACGTTGGCTTCTACTTTAAATTCGCGTAACATCCGGTCTACAAGAATTTCTAGGTGCAATTCTCCCATTCCCGCAATTACGGTTTGGTTGGTTTCGGGATCAACACGGACACGGAAGGTAGGATCTTCTTCTGACAAAGATTGTAGAGCCTTTGACAGTTTATCCATGTCATTCTTAGTTTTGGGTTCAACCGCTACCGAGATCACCGGCTCAGGAATAAATAGGGATTCCAGAATTACTGGTGAACCTTCATCACAAAGGGTATCACCTGTCAAGGTATCTTTTAATCCCAAAGCTGCGCCTAAATCACCTGCTCGCAGTTCATCTACGTCTTGTCGATCATCTGCCTTCATCAGCACCAAGCGAGAAATGCGTTCTTTCTTGTCTTTGCTGGCATTGAGAACGTAGCTACCCTTTTTCAATACACCAGAATAAACACGAACGAAGGTCAGGCGACCATAAGGGTCAGCCATAATCTTGAATGCCAGAGCAGCTAGTGGTTCGTTGTCATCAGCATGACGTTCGACAGTCTCACCATTGGGTAATAAGCCTTGAATTGGTGGCACTTCAGTTGGTGCTGGTAGGTAATCTACGACTGCATCCAACATCAACTGCACGCCTTTGTTTTTGAAGGCTGAACCGCAAAGTACTGGCACAATAGTTCCCGCAGTTGTTCCTTTACGTAGGGCTAAACGAATTTCTGCTTCTGTAAGTTCTTCCCCCTCGAAGTACTTATTCATCAAAGCATCATCGGTTTCCGATACTGCTTCAACTAGCTTGATGCGGTATTCCGTTGCTTGTTCTAGCAATTCTGCCGGGATTTCTGCTTCCTGGATATCAGTGCCTTGGTCGTTGTTGTAGATATAGGCACACATCCGCACCAAGTCAATAATCCCTAGAAAGTCATTTTCACTACCAATTGGCAATTGAATGGCGATCGCGTTTGCCCGTAAGCGATCGCGCATTTGCTCATGAACTCTATAGAAGTTCGCACCTGTGCGATCCATTTTGTTAATAAAAGCGATCCGAGGCACTTTATAGCGGTCAGCTTGCCGCCATACTGTCTCAGATTGTGGTTGGACACCACCCACGGAACAAAAGACGGCGATTACACCATCTAACACGCGCATGGAACGCTCAACTTCAATTGTGAAGTCAACGTGACCTGGAGTGTCAATAATGTTAATTTGATGATCTTTCCAGCTGGTACTAATGGCAGCGGCAGTAATGGTAATTCCCCGCTCCCGCTCCTGCTCCATCCAGTCTGTGACAGCAGTTCCTTCGTGAACTTCACCAATTTTATGAATTATCCCAGAGTAAAACAATATTCTCTCTGTTGTCGTCGTTTTGCCCGCATCTATATGCGCCGCAATACCGATATTGCGTACTTTCTCCAGCGGGTTTGTGCGTACCACAGTTACCTCCTATAATTTTTGCCCCATGATATCTTGTATATTACTCTTTGTTAAGATTCTATACTTTTACGGAAAACCGTCTTTAGACAGAAAGTTGACGATATACCGCTGTTTATCAGCCGATATATCGTTGCTCCACTTAATAACGGTAATGTGCAAATGCTTTATTTGCTTCAGCCATCCGGTGCGTTTCTTCCCGCTTGCGAATAGCGTTTCCTGTTTCGTTAGCAGCATCCATTAACTCATTTGCTAGTCTATTAGCCATGGTTCGACCTGGTCTAGATCTAGAAAATTGTACTAACCAACGTAATGCTAAGGTAGTTCCTCGATCAGAACGTACTTCCATTGGTACTTGGTAAGTTGCTCCACCTACTCGCCGAGCTTTTACTTCTACTAAAGGTGTTGCGTTACGCACTGCTCTTTCAAATGTTTCTAAAGCAGCATTACCAGTGCGTTCTTCTATTGTTTTTAAAGCATCATAAACAATCCTGGCAGCCAGGGATTTTTTGCCATGACGCATGATCCGCCGCATCATCATACTGACGAGCCGACTATTATACACTGAGTCAGGCGGAACTGAGCGCCTTTGACTAACACCACGACGAGACATACTTCATCCTTGAATTCGGAATTTGGCAACGAAATTATATGTTATCAGAACACAGAAATCTAAAAGCGGTCTAAGTATCCGCTTGAATTTTCTGGAATTTTGGCTTTAGTTGCAATAAAGCTCAACTAATTGACCCGTTAACCCTTTACCAGAAGCACTAGGCGACAACACGATCAACTTTAATTTTTACATTAAAGTGTTGCTATTGCTTACAGTATTTTGCTTTTAAACTCTTACACTTGCTCGCAAGCTTGCAAGTTACAGCTTAATTTTTTAAACAGGAATACACTGCTGGTTTCTGTGTTTTACCGGGTTCAAAATCGGACGATTAACCGTTATTGATGTGATTAATCGTCTAATTTCTACTTTTTAGCTTCTTTTGGGCGTTTAGTTCCATATTTGGAACGTCCTTGCTTCCGGTCTTTAACTCCGGCAGTATCTAAGGTGCCACGAATAATGTGGTATCTAACGCCTGGTAAGTCTTTTACCCGACCACCACGAATCATCACAACTGAGTGTTCTTGCAAGTTATGGCCAATACCTGGAATGTAAGCTGTGACTTCAAATCCAGAGGTTAATCTGACCCTTGCTACTTTGCGGAGAGCAGAGTTTGGTTTTTTAGGTGTAGTCGTGTATACTCTGGTACATACTCCTCGACGTTGAGGGCATTGTTTCAGAGCAGGGGACTTGGTTTTCTGACGCGCTAGTTCGCGTTCACTACGTATTAGCTGCTGTATTGTTGGCATGAGTGACAGCGCGTTAAGCTGCTTATGTTCTATTTTAACAAATCCTGATTATAGCGTTTTTGAGGTTTTTACGTCAATTA
>NZ_JAYGHA010000013.1:21759-92822 GCF_034931405.1 Anabaena sp. UHCC 0451
CAGGAGTCAGGGGAGGTAGGGGTAGAATATTTATCTTTTGCCTTTTGCCTTTTGCCTTTTGCCTTTTGCCTTTTGCCTTTTGCTTTCTGTTCCCTGTTCCCTGTTCCCTATGAAATAGAAAAAGAATTACCACAACTACAGGTAGACGTTGCTATGGGGTTGTAGAAGCGAAAACCTCCACCCATAAGATCCTCTGAATAGTCTAAAGTCAAACCGTTGATATATTTGATGCTTTCTTTGTCGATGACTAGCTGGGTAGTATTAACATCAAAAACCTGATCTTCAACTTTGACTACTTCATCAAAGGAAATATCATATAACCAACCTGAACAGCCACCTGGTTTTACCCGTAAGCGAAACAAGATATTTGGCTGCTGTTTGGATTTTAAGCGCCCGATCTCGTTCGTGGCTGCTGGACTCAAATGAATCATGGAATTTTGGTAGCAATCAGAAAATCCATCTTTAATATTACAGGAGTCAGGATTCAGGAGAATTTAGAATTTAGAATTTAGAATGAAGAATTTAGGAGTCAGGAGTCAGGGGAGGCAGGGGAAGAAAAGATTTTTACCAATGCTCATTCTTCATTCTTCATTCTAAATTCCCCAGTCACTTATCACTACGAGCATAGTCATCTTGGTAGCGAATAATATCATCTTCGCCCAAGTATTCGCCATTTTGGACTTCAATCAAAATCAAGGGAATTACACCAGGATTCTCTAAACGGTGAACAGTACATTGGGGTACATAGGTAGACTGATTATTACTGAGCAAAACTTCGCTTTCGCCACAAACTACTTTAGCAGTACCGGAGACGACTATCCAGTGTTCACTACGATGGTGGTGCATTTGTAGACTGAGACGGTGGCCTGGTTTAACTTCGATGCGTTTAATTTTGTAACCTCTTCCTTCTTCTAAAACTGTAAAAGAACCCCAAGGGCGTAGTTCGCCGGCAGCCACTCCTTTGTTATTAATAGCGGCGCTGAGGGTGAGAGTATTATTAGAGACAGTTTCTGTTAATTGAGCCATAGATACCTCATTTGGGAACATACAAAAAGTTATTATTCTTAATATTTAGTGAAAAATTGTGATTGGTATTACTAACGGTAAAATTAGCAGATTAATTTCACTTTGCTAAGAATAGCAAAATAAAATGTCATGGCTTAACCTACCACTAGTAAAAGTCTTGGGTCTACACTAACTCTTCATTAAATAAAATGCCAGCTTGTTCTCAACTTTCAGTAAGGATGGAAAAATTAGTCTTTGGCAAAATCAAAAATGCAAAATTGGAAACAATATTTTTCAACAATGTTTTTTAATATTGCATTTGAGTGTTGAATCTACAGATTATCTTGGGTCAAGAAAAATACCGATACCATTATGGACACGGGCGGCTGTATTGGGGGAACGGTCGAGTAATTGCCCTCCCAAGTATAAACTCGTAGAACTGCCACCGTCCAAATTCAGGGCATTTACGCAACCCATAAGCTGCATTAATTGAGCGTGTTCAGCTAAATTGGGTCCTGGTCCTCCAGCACGGTTATGTACAGCAGCAATCATTAAATTACCTGTGGTGGTGGTGCAGATGGCGCTGCGAACGGCTCTTTCGGTGATGAAAGCATTACTAAATTTCTCATCTTTGGCATCAAGGACAATTTGCCGATTTTGGACTAAAAGCGGACCTGCGCCGATTATGTGGGGATAACGGCTAAAATCAGCAGGAGTGGTGGAACTGGAGATACTAACTTTTGTGCCAATAGGTAATTTGGCGGCGTTGGTGGTAGCAGTACCGCGCAAGGTGAGGAGGTAGCCGTTTTGAGGAATGGGAACAGGAGTTACACCTACTTTACCACCTGGTAACTGGTTGGTAATTTGGTCTTTTTGGACGATGAGGATGATTTCGTTATCTGTGAGGGGTGTGTAAGTAGAACCCCAAGTTGGTGTATAACGGGCAATGCCATTTTGTACATAGCCGCTATTTAGGAATAAAATTGGCAAGGGTTGGTTATTGGTGCTGTTTAAGGTTTCGTTTAAGGTGAGACGGCCAAAATAAAATTCTCCATTATTATTCCAGGCGATCGCACCCCGGTTGAGAATAGGTCCTGACATCCACTGATTATCCCGCCGGACTGCCCCTAAAGGTAATCTGTTATTACGGTTAAAATAACCTCCGTTAATTCCTGCTACGGCTAAATAACGTTGTGCTGTTTGTATTAAAGGGGAAATACCTGTTTGACTTTCTGGATTTGCTAACATTGGTTTTAATGTTAACCCAACCATCCGAGGGTTAATTTCTAGCCAAACGACGGGAAAGCTTTCTGTACCTGAATTTATAAATCTTTGTTGCCAGCGTAATCCCTGAGACCACGTAATATCCCGTGCTACTAAAGCATCAGGTCGAATATCAATAACTAAGCGATTTGGGTTAGCAAGGGTTGTAATGCGGGGAGATGAACCAAAGGGAACACTCAAACTAATATTAGTTTGGTTACTGACCATCTCTACTTTTTGAATCAGTGCTTCTGGTTTTGGTGCTAAGGGTAATTGTTTTGACTGGTCTGGTGGTGTTATCGGTAGTTGAGGCGTATATAGTTGAATTAAACCATTATCAGCTGTACTATCTAGGGTGATGATCCACTCTCTATTTGGTGGTGCAGGGGGTTGGGAAGTTGGGGTGTTTGGGTTTACGGGTCTTTTTATCGGTTGACCTTGTGTAATTTTCCAGGGCGTGGGACTATCTAAATCAATAACAAGGCGATCGCCCCAAGTTTGTTTTCCCTGACGAATATTATTGATTTTTGCTGGTGGTGTAGAAATTACTAATGTATTACCATTTGCTTGCATTTGCCAGCCACTGGTTTGAGCAAAACTAGAAATATCTAAATAACGATATCCTCTCAACAGTTTGGCTTTGAGGGTTGGTGATGGTGTGGAAGAAAACCATTCTACTGGTTGTAATTCAGGATTGCTGGTATTTAATAAATTTACCCCTATCAACTGCCTGATTGCCCCATCACTCAGATGTGTGATGACTGTACCCGATGTTCCCTGTTGTTGTATCCAAGCACCTGTTAAAGTCCGACCATTCAGGGTAATTTGAGTACCTGATGATGGTGTTGGTAATTGAGAAACCACTCTGGGGTGAGTTTGAGGATTTGTCGGAGACTGTTTGGCGTTAGTAGCATAGGTAGCAGTCAAGCAAAATGCTGTCGAAAGTATTGACGACACAGAATAGCGGAAAAACCGCCGCTTGTTAATGATGATCATTGGCATTTTTGTCAGTTGTCATTAGTAATTAGGTTATTAATATTCCCCTACTCCCCGTCCTCTCTCTCCCCAGTCCGCAATACCCAGTACCTTGTTCCCTGACCTTTGAACTAAAGTTACCACCTTAGAGGATATCTGACCAATTATGAGGAAATCTTAAAAAAATATGCTGTTATTTTTCATTAAAGATGATATTATATACCTTGGCTATTTATATCCTGTAAAAACTGGCAAGCAATTTTCCCGCCAAAACTACTAAGGCTAATTGTTTTAAATAACACATTTTTACAAACACGCTATAATAGTAGTCTTGGTGTTTAAACCAAAATTAAAATATTCCATCATCACCGATAGCGCAGCTTGACATAAGTCATTGGCAGATGCTGTTGTGGTTTTAGTAAGTTTTGATTGCCTACCAGACAGGTGGCAATTAACAACCAGAGAAAATATAGACAACAGCTATAGTTTAGGAATCGTCAAATGGTTATATAGTTGAATACTCTGTATTTGTTGCTGCAATAAGATAATTGCAGTTTTAGAGACAGTGGAGTTTTCAGTTTAAACTGAATGTCAGGCACACCGAGGTAGGTTATCCTGATAAATACCCTTGATCTGGCTAAAAGGGGATTGAAAAATACTTAGCTTCATCATCTAAATAAACGTAATGTCAGGGAAAGCAAATTGTCCAGATAAAGATACTTTTTCTAATAGTGCAGTGCATAAACACTTAAAAAATAGCGATGATATTTTAACACGGGTGAGCCAAAATGTAAACCCTAAGTTAAAATTTTTTTTCCCTAATTTTTCGTGATTATGTATTTCGCGATCGCTAAATTGAGATTTTTTCCCTAGCAGTAGCAACAGTGCAGAATTCGTAACTCAATAATTTTCAGGATAACTTCAGGAATAGAATATGAATCATCAATCATTAAATCAGGGTCAAAACATCACAATGTCAAATGTAGAAATTACGGAAACTTATCCAGGACAAAGATGGTTAGTAGAAGAACGAGACGCTTGTGGTGTAGGGTTTATCGCCCATCGCCAAAATCGAGCTAACCATGAAATTTTGGACAAGGCTTTAACTGCTCTGACTTGTTTAGAACACAGAGGAGGATGCAGCGCAGACCAAGACTCTGGAGATGGTGCAGGGATTTTGACGGCAATTCCTTGGGATTTGTTGCAACAAGAAGGGATCAATGTTTCCGATACTGGTAACATGGCCGTAGGAATGATATTCTTACCCCAAGACCAGGAATCAGCCAAAAAAACAAAGGCCTTATGTGAACAAGTGGCCGCCGAGGAAAATTTGACTGTACTGGGCTGGCGAGTAGTCCCCGTGCGTCCAGAAGTTTTAGGAATACAAGCAAAAGAAAACCAACCACAAATAGAACAAATTTTTCTGAGTTCGGCTGATAAAAGCGGTGATGAATTAGAACGGGAACTGTATCTTACCCGTCGTCGCATTGTCAAAGCTGCGAAAAATATTTCCGAAGAATTTTATGTCTGCTCCCTATCCAGCCGCACAATTGTTTATAAAGGTATGGTGCGATCGGCGGTGTTGGGAGAATTTTACCAGGATTTAAAAAACCCAGCTTTTAAATGTGCCTTTGCTGTTTACCATCGTCGCTTTAGTACCAATACGATGCCTAAATGGCCTTTAGCTCAACCGATGCGGCTATTGGGTCACAATGGAGAAATTAACACTCTGTTGGGTAACATTAACTGGATGATGGCCAGAGAAGCTACCTTAGATCATCCAATTTGGAATGGTCGCGCTGAAGAATTTAAACCCCTAGTAAATACAGACAGTAGCGATTCAGCTACCCTTGATAACGTGCTAGAATTGCTAGTGCGTTCAGGACGTAGCCCTTTGGAAGCTTTAATGATGATGGTTCCAGAGGCTTACAAAAATCAACCTTCTTTAAAAGATTATCCTGAAATTGTTGATTTTTACGAATATTACAGCGGTTTACAAGAAGCTTGGGATGGTCCGGCGCTGTTGGTATTTAGTGATGGTAAAAGAGTTGGTGCGACTTTAGACCGGAATGGTTTAAGACCGGCGCGTTATGTAATTACCAAAGATGACTATATTGTAGTTGGATCTGAAGCGGGTGTAGTTGATTTCCCAGAAGCAAATATTCTGGAAAAAGGCAGATTAGGACCAGGACAAATGATTGCTGTAGATTTAAGCAGCAATGAAATTTTGAAGAACTGGGACATTAAACAGCGTATTGCTAATTTACATCCTTACGGCGATTGGTTGCAAGAGTACCGCCAAGAACTGAAACAGTTAGTAAAATCTACAGCTGTCAATGGTAACGGTCATCATCCCACTGACAACGGACAACTAACCACTAACACAGTAGATAAACAAACTTTACTGCAACAACAGATTGCTTTTGGTTACACCAGTGAAGATGTAGAAATGATCATTCAGTCGATGGCTAACGCTGGTGCTGAACCGACTTTCTGTATGGGTGATGATATTCCTTTGGCGGTGTTGTCAGAAAAACCCCATCTACTTTATAACTATTTCAAACAACGTTTTGCTCAGGTAACAAACCCACCCATTGATCCGTTACGGGAAAAATTGGTAATGTCTTTAACGGTGGAATTGGGAGAAAGGGGTAATTTATTAGAACCAAAAGCAGAACACGCGAGAAGATTAAAGCTAGATTCGCCGATTTTAACTGATTCTGAGTTAGAAGCTATCCAATTATCAGGTTTTGCAACTGCTGAGTTATCAACTCTGTTTTCTATTGCTGCTGGTCCTGATGGTTTGAAAGCTGCTGTGGAAGCTTTACAAAAACAAGCAGCGGAGTCAGTACGGGCTGGTGCGAAGATTCTGATTTTGAGTGATAAGATTGCCCCAACCCCCCTTGAAAACACTGATAAGATCCCCCCAACCCCCCTTGAAAAGGGGGGCAAGGAAGCGGGTATAAGTGATGAATATAGTTATATTCCGCCTTTGTTGGCTGTGGGTGCGGTGCATCACTATTTGATCCGCGAAGGTGTGCGGATGAAAACTTCTTTAGTTGTTCACACCGCCCAATGTTGGAGTACACACCATTTTGCGTGTTTGTTGGGTTATGGTGCGGGTGCGGTTTGCCCTTATATGGCTTTGGATACGGTGCGAGATTGGTGGGCTGATGCAAAAACCCAACAGTTTAGAGAACGGGGTAAACTGAATAACATTACTCTGGATCAGGCGATCGCTAATTATCGTCAAGCTGTAGAATCAGGTTTGTTGAAAATTCTCTCAAAAATGGGAATTTCGCTGCTTTCTAGCTATCAAGCGGCGCAAATCTTTGAAGCTATCGGTATTGGTGGCGATTTGTTGAATTTAGCTTTCCGGGGAACTACTTCCCGCATCGGTGGTTTAAGTTGTGCTGAACTGGCTCAAGAAGTGCTTTCTTTCCACAGTAAGGCTTTCCCAGAACTGTCAGCGAAGAAGTTGGAAAATTTGGGATTTGTCCAATACCGTCCCGGTGGTGAATATCATAGCAATAGCCCGGAACTGGTTAAATCGCTGCATAAAGCTGTTGATGGTAAGCATTATGACCATTATGAAGTTTATAAACAGCATCTGCAAGGTAGACCAGCAACGGCTTTAAGAGATTTATTGGATTTTGTAGGCGATCGCCCATCTATACCTATTGAAGAGGTAGAATCAGTCAGCGAGATTGCGAAACGCTTCTGTACTGGGGGAATGTCTTTAGGTGCGCTTTCCAGGGAAGCACATGAAACTTTAGCGATCGCCATGAACCGCATTGGTGGTAAATCTAATTCTGGGGAAGGTGGAGAAGATCCGGTTCGTTACAATATATTAAATGATATTGACGAAAATGGACATTCACCCACTCTGCCACATTTGAACGGTTTGAAAAATGGTGACACCGCTTCCAGCGCCATCAAACAAGTCGCTTCCGGTCGTTTTGGTGTCACACCGGGATATTTAGCCAGCGCCAAACAAATCGAAATCAAAATTGCTCAAGGTGCAAAACCCGGTGAAGGTGGACAGTTACCAGGTCCCAAGGTTAGTCCTTATATCGCCATGTTGCGCCGTTCTAAACCCGGTGTAACTTTGATTTCTCCCCCACCTCACCATGATATTTACTCGATTGAAGATTTGGCGCAGTTAATTTTTGACCTGCATCAAATTAACCCCAAAGCACAGGTTTCTGTGAAGTTAGTAGCAGAAATCGGTATTGGCACAATTGCGGCTGGTGTAGCCAAAGCGAATGCTGATATTATCCAAATTTCCGGCCATGATGGCGGTACTGGTGCATCTCCTTTGAGTTCTATTAAACACGCTGGCAGTCCGTGGGAACTCGGATTGAGTGAAGTGCATCGGGTGTTGATGGATAATGGTTTGCGCGATCGCGTGGTTTTAAGAGTTGATGGCGGTTTAAAGAGTGGCTGGGATGTCCTCATTGCTGCTTTAATGGGCGCTGAAGAGTTCGGTTTCGGTTCTATCGCCATGATTGCAGAAGGCTGTATTATGGCACGGGTGTGTCATTTAAACACCTGTCCCAAGGGTGTAGCGACTCAGAAAGAAGAACTGCGTCTACGCTTCACAGGTATTCCTGATCATGTTGTTAACTTCTTCTATTTCATCGCGGAAGAAGTGCGGAGTTTGTTAGCAAAACTGGGTTATCGTTCTTTAAGCGAGTTGACTGGTAGAGCGGATCTGTTAACTATGAGTTCTGATGTGAAGCTAACAAAAACGCAATCTATCAATTTAGATTGTTTAACTAAGTTACCAGATGCAAAATCAAACCGTAGCTGGTTGGTACATGAACAAGTTCACAGCAATGGACCAGTTTTAGATGATCAGTTTTTAGCGGATGGGGAAATTCAAGCAACCATCAAAAATCAATCTACTGTCACCAAAACCTTTAAGGTTGTCAACACTGATAGAACAGTGGGATCAAGATTAGCAGGTGCTATTGCTTCTCAATACGGTGATAGTGGCTTTGAAGGACAAATAAACCTGAATTTCCAAGGTAGCGTAGGTCAAAGCTTTGGGGCGTTTAACTTACCCGGTTTAACTCTGACTTTGACAGGAGAAGCTAACGACTATGTAGGTAAGGGGATGCACGGTGGGGAGATTATTATTAAACCCCCGTCAGAAGCTAACTATGACCCTGCACAAAATGTCATTGTTGGCAATACCTGTCTTTATGGTGCGACTGGTGGGGTGTTATTTGCCAACGGTTTAGCCGGAGAACGCTTTGCTGTGCGGAATTCTAAAGGTACAGCGGTTATTGAAGGCGCTGGTGATCATTGCTGCGAGTATATGACTGGTGGTGTGGTTGTGGTGCTGGGTAAAGTCGGCCGCAACGTTGGCGCTGGGATGACTGGGGGGTTAGGTTACTTCTTAGATGAAGATGGTGCTTTCCCTGAGTTGGTGAATAAGGCTATTGTCAATATTCAGCGAGTAGTAACAGAAGCTGGTGCGAAACAATTGTATGAGTTGATTAAAGCTCATAGCGATCGCACAGGTTCACCAAAAGCGCAGCTAATTTTACAGAATTGGTCAGAGTATTTACCTAAGTTCTGGCAAGTTGTCCCACCTTCAGAAGCTGATAGTCCAGAAGCTAATGCGGAAGCTGAGAAAGCAGGTAAACAGTTAAGTTCAGTGTAGTTAGGTGACTGGTGACTGGGGACAGGGGACTGGTGACTGGGGACAGTTAAGAGGTAATAGGGAAAAAATTAATTCTTTCTCCTGACTCCTGTACGGGCGTTCGCGAAGCGTGCTGGAAGCATCAGCATTCGGGCGACCAATTATCAATTTTTGTCCAAGGCTATTTTCCGAATGCTTCGCCCCTACGACTCCTGACTCCTAACTACTTCTTATTAGCAACTAACTGTTGGTGTTTGTCTTGCATTTCTAGCATTTCTGGAATTGTGACAAACTTATAGCCTTTTTTGCGGAATCTACTGATAATTTCTGGTAAAGCTTGGACCGTGCGGGTGCGATCGCCTCCACCGTCGTGCATTAACACAATGCCACCAGGTTTTGCGGAATTGAATATATTGTTAATTAATTTTGGTACAGTAGGACGAGAATAGTCTACAGAGTCAGCAGACCACATAATAATTGCATACTTATTATTTTTAGCGTAGGCGACTACTCCATTGCTCATAATGCCACCTGGTGGACGAAACAAACCAGTTTTTACACCTGTAGTCTTAAAAATAATATCTGAAGTATTGGCAACTTCATAGGCTGCAACTTGTGGGTTCATGTGATGATACCAGTGATGCCAAGTATGATTAGCAATAGAATGACCTTCAGTAACTATGCGTCTAGTTAAATCAGGATAATTTTTTACATTTTGTCCAACAACAAAAAATGTACCTTTAATATTATTTTTTTGGAGGATATCTAGAACTTGGACGGTGCTTTTCGGCCAAGGACCATCATCAAAAGTGAGTGCAATTACTTTCTGTTGGGGAGAAAGTGTAACCGCCTTAATTGTTACTCCTTGAAAGCGTGATGGTACATCAGTAATAATCCCTTTTGCTTGTGCTTCTTGCTGCCAAGTAGTGAGCATTGCTGACTTGAATTGCTCAATCCGCTCCTGAGTTCCGATATTAACAGCAATCTCATTGTTGCTGATACTTTGACGATTTTGAGCCTCAGAGGAATTTGGCTTAACGAGCATCATTATACCAATGCCCACCGTACCAGTTAAGCACAACAATACAATTAATATTCCCTGCGGCCAAAAAAATGACTTTTTGTTTTCCACTACATAGCTCCTTCAAGGGTTGAACCGTCGCTCAGGTTTCTGACGGTAGGTTATAACACATTTTGTCCAACTATTTAGATAATCAGTTATTTACTGTAAATCATCAAAAGTGCGATGCAACATTACAGAAATTCCGAAATTTAAGAAGATAAATTATACATATTTGCCTCAAACCTTGGCTTTTACCATTCAGTTACCCCCGTAAGTAAGGAATCTATGACTTTTGTACTTTTGTCAACATCGTTTGATAATAAGTTAATGATTATTTCACATACCAGACTTTAGCAATAGAGTATCTACCACAAAATAACGGCACAAACTATCAGTAACAATACTATTCATGTATATTTAAGTGCTTATATTCCAGTCTTTTTTTAAAGATAAAATTAAGTCTGTATCTGGATTTTGTTGTTTTTAGAAGCATATCGAATAGATTGATAAAAAATAACTGATGATAGTTTCCCATGATTGAGGCTGAGTTATTTGTTAAGATAGATACTTCTGTATAAATCATTGTTACAGCAGAATTCAGGAGTCAGGAGTCAGGAGAAAAACTGCTTGGTGTATAGGTTTCAGTTGAGATTCTGTAGATTCTGTACCTCATTGATCTGCAATCTGCTATATTTTGATTTTATTTGCGCCACACTACTAATATTACTCCTGTGACAATAAAACCTAATCCCACAAAACGGATCATAGGTATAGGTTCTTTTAAAATAAAGTACCCCAATAATACGGAAAATATATAACCAACTGATACAGCAGGAGCAGCAACACTAAGATTTACTCTGGTTAGTAGTAATATGTATGCTACTGCACCAATACCATAACAGGTTAGTCCTAATAAAAGTTCTGGGATGGTGATCATGTTGAGGATGAGATTCAGAAAGTTACCTGCATCAACTTTCCCTAATTTCATTGCTCCTGTTTTTAAGAAGAATTGTCCAGCAACGCTGGTGAGAACTGATATTAATAGTAAACTAAATTCTGGTGGTGACACTGATATTACCTGAGTATTTTAATGATGATTTTTTAAATAAACAACAAAATAATCATTGCTTAAAAAAGTTAGGGATTTGAGGATATCAATTTTTTGCATAACCTCCAGTTTCCTTGAGTGTGTAAAGAGGACGGCCTTTAACTTCCTCGTAAATTCGACCAATATATTCACCTAAAATGCCAATACAAATTAACTGCACTGAACCTAAGAAAAACATAGCAATTGTAATTAATGTGTAGCCTATTAAGGGAGATACTGGTGCAAATATTCGCCAATAAAGCACTAACAATATCATAATTAAGGCGATAGTGGCTGATATGATACCTAAATAGGTTGCCAGTCTTAAAGGAACTGTGGAAAAAGAAATAATACCATCAATTGCTAAGGATAAAGATTTACCAAAGGTATATTTTACATCTCCAGCATAACGGGGACTGCGTTCAAAAAGTACCGATGTTTGTCGAAAACCTACCCAAGCACGTAAACCACGAATGTAACGGTTACGTTCTGGCATAGCATTGAGGATATCTACTACCTGTCTATCCATTAAACAGAAGTCTCCTGTATCCACAGGGATGTCAACTTTAGCCAACCGTTTGAGAATGCGATAAAAAAGATATGCTGTTAAGCGTTTGAACCAATTTTCTTTTTGACGGGACTTGCGCTGGGCATAAACTACCTGGTATCCTTCATGCCATTTGTCAATCATTGTTAAAATTAACTCTGGTGGGTCCTGTAAGTCAGCATCCATGACGATGATACTTTTACCTTGGACAAAGTTTAAACCTGCGGTGACGGCAATTTGATGACCAAAATTTCTGGCTAGACTTAGGTAACGGATTCGACTATCATGATGGTGTAATTCGCGGATCATACTCAAAGAGCGATCTCGGCTACCATCATCAATTAAAATCAGTTCAGTTTCACCGTCTAATTGTTCCATGACATTAGTTAAACGGCTATACATTTCTGTGATGTTTTCTTCTTCGTTGTAGATGGGAATAACTAGGGAGTAGATGGGCTGGTTCACAGTTATTATTGATGTGATGGAAAATTATTGATGAGTATGATCACAATATTTTGATTTGATAAATCAGTGGTAATCATAGTTGACAGAAAATCAAAAAAATAAATTTAAAATCTAGTAAAATTAGAGGAAAGGCTAAAGAACAGACATTAATTTATGCTCATTATTTAATTATACCCATGTATAGCGTAGAATTTCCCGACAATCTAAGTGATTTTAGACAATTACTGCATCGCGTTTTGTCAGGAGAAGAAGTAGTTATTTCCCAAGCTGGTACTCCTGTTGCTCGTATTGTACCTTTCTCTCAACAACCATTAGCGCGAATACCAGGTTTAGATCGTGGTAAAGTGGTTATTGATCCTGATTTTAATGCACCTCTACCAGAAGATATTTTGAAAGATTTTCTTAATCCCCTAGATATTCAGAATGAAAGTATTACTTGATACCCATGCTTTTATTTTGTGGGTGACAAATGATTCAAAACTTTCATCTCTCGCTTACAAAATCATTGCTGATCCTAGTAATTTTTATAATTTTTATGTATAAAAATAAATAGACTTAGGGATAATAATTAACTTTTTTTTAAAATATGATCCAGATTTACAAAATGCGTCCATTCAAAGAAAAAGAATGGTTATTAGCTTTATTGGTAGCATCTCTGTTTTTATGGCTGATAGGTTTGGGTAATTTACCTTTAAGAGACTGGGATGAAGGAACTTATGCAATAGTCGCTAGAGAAATTTACCGAACTGGCAACTGGTTTTATCCTACTATACAAGGAGATCCTTTTTTATTAAAACCACCTTTGATGCAATGGTTAATAGCTGTTTGCTATCAAATAGGAGGAGTGCAAGAATTTACTACCAGATTTCCAGCAGCATTTTTAACAGCTTTAGGAGTACCTTTACTTTACTTAATTGGACGTTTGGTTTTTTCAGAAACTTTACCAGCTTTATTTTCTGCCTTGGTTTATTTAACATTATTGCCTGTGGTGCGTCATGGTAGACTGGCAATGTTAGATGGTATGAGTATTTCATTTTTTCTATTATTGTTATTTTGTGTTATCAAAGCCCGTGATGATAAAAAATATGCTCTTGGTATAGGGTTCTGTTTGGGTTTAATTACTCTAACTAAGGGAATGTTAGTGGTAGTTTTGGCAGGAATAGCAGGTTTATTTATTATTGCTAATAAACAATTATCTCTGTTAAAAAATCCATATTTATGGATAGGAATGCTTTTAGGAAATTTACCTTCTATTGGCTGGTATTTTGCTCAATGGCAACATTATGGTAATACTTTCTTAGATGTGCATTTTCAATCCCAAGCTTTTGATAGACTAGGGACAGCAGTTGAAGGTAATACTGGTCCTATTTGGTATTATGTACTGGAGTTAATAAAATATTGTTTTCCCTGGTTGTTGTTTCTACCTGGAGGTTTATATTTAAGTTGGAAAAACCGTGATAGGGCTTGGGGTTCTTTGGTGCTTGTTGGCGCAATTGTTTATTTTGCTATAGTTTCTTTCATGAGTACGAAACTGCCCTGGTATGTTATGCCTGTATATCCATTTTTAGCTTTAGCAATTGGGGCTAATTTAAGTTCTCTTTGGCAAGAAGGAAAGTTTAAAAGTAAATTTTTGATAGGATTTTTTGCTTTTTTAATATTTGTTGGTTTAGGGGGTTGTGTTTATTTTAGTATATTTGATAAACAGCCAATTTTAGTTATTATGAGTTTTGTTTTAGCAATGACTATGGGTATAATATCATGGTTAATAAATCATCATAACCGTCAATTTATTCCTGTGTTATTTACTGGAATGTATTTAGTTTTATCACTATTAATGCTTTCAAATTCTTGGATATGGGAGTTAAATGAAGCTTTTCCTGTGCAACCAGTAGCAGCATTAATTCGTCAGCATATTACAGCAGGAACTACAATTTATACTTCTTTTGATTATAATCGTCCTAGTTTAGATTTTTATTGTGATTGTAAAGTTATTGCTGTTCCTGTAGAGGGTTTGCAGGAAATGTTAAATAAAGGAGCTTATTTGTTGGTTGATAATGATAGTCTTGACAAAATAGATTTATCTGGAAGTGAGGTTTTGGGAGAAGTAAAAGGCTGGAAAATTATTTCATAATTCACTGTTTAATAAATAAAAATACATCTTCTTTTTGATATTTTAACTTAAATTTTGAATTGTTTTTTAATTGGTTAACTAAATTCTGATAATCGTCGACAGTTGCAGCCCAACCAGGATGACGAACATTAAGTAAAATATAATGAAAGTTATTTATCTCTTGAATATTATATTTAAACGTAATTAATTCTCTATGGGTTAAATGTGGGCTAATAATATCCGTAGTGAGAACACTATCTTTAGTTGAAATTAAAGATATTGCTTCCTGAGTAGCTGGTAAATTATCCGCAAATTTAATATATTTGGAGAAAAAGAAACCCCATTTGCCTAACATTAAAAAACAAATTAAAGACCATAAAATAATTAGCCTTGGTTGTTTTACCCATGCTTTACCAGCGTTTAAACTAGCAATTAAAATTAATATTAGAAAAGGAATTATTGGTAAAGAATAATGTAGAACTAAATTTTTCTGTGAAGGATGGTCAGAAAGGATATTTAGGGCTAAACAAGGAATTGCGGATAATAAAGGAGAAATATATTGATGTTTTAACCCCCAAATAACAGGCAATACTAAGAAAATAATATATTCTAAATTGATTGTTGAAAAGATATTTTGAAAAATCTGTGTTGGCTGGGAAATAAAAATATTTAATATATCGGAAAATGAGTTTCCTAAATAACTATAGCGATAAAGATGACGGTTAAGTAATGCTGTTTCATTACCAAAAACAGGAATAATGATTTTGTTGGCAATTAAAAACCATGCGACACCACTTATGATAGCAATTAAACCATATAACCGTCTGTTCTCAAACAATAGCAACCAAACCCCCATAGCTGCTATTGTTAAGGAAAGTACAGCTTTGCATCCCAACACTACTAAAAAACTTGCACAGAACCAAACTATTTTTTTATTTCTTGCAGCTAAAACTGCTGTTAACAGTGCAGGTACAGCAAGAGTATCTGGGTGAAAATCACATAAATTGCTGTTATAAACTACAGGATATAATAGATAAACCGCTACCATTGCTGTTGCTTGACTTTCTTTCAAACCTGCTTGTAGTGCTAAAAAATATGTGGGTATAGCACCTGAAGCTAATGCTAAAGACTGAACGACAAACAGCCAATAAACAGTAGGATAAATTTTATATAATAAAGCAATAAAATATAAAATCCAAGCAGCATGATCAGCTAAAGCATGAAAACCAAGTACAGAAGAAATAGGATTTTTACCTTGACTGATTAAATAAACACATTGATCAAAAAATGCCAAATCTCCAGATGAATTAAATAATTCATGTCTGATAATACTAGATATTAGTAATATTAAGCTACTAATACCTACAATTGCTGCTAGATGATAATTTTTGTAATGGTAATTTTCCACGCTAGATTTTATTATTACTATTCAAGGATAAATTAGATTGAAACTTCGGAAATATCAAATCACAGTTTTTCACAATAAACCACAATGTAAAACCTAAAGGTATAGAAAAGATTTTGATATATATATCAGTGCCTAAATAGCTAAAAAATGATGCTAATTGTACTGATATGGCTACCCACCGATATTGAGGAAAATAAAAAGCAAAAATAATAGATAAAATATCGGTCGGATAAAAATATCTTTCGTGCATTTTAGGCAAGATGTATGGCATGAAAAATACAGATATTGTAGCTAAATATATCAGCCTATCTTGAGTTATTTCTAGTTTACTTCTGTAGACAAGGTAGGCTAATAAAAATATAGTAGCTACAGTTAATAGTAACCCTATAGGTACAACAATATTATAAAATTCATTAGGAATCCATTGATAAAGGTTAGGTACGTTTTTAGCTAGTTCCTTATATTTATTGGCTTGATCAAAATACACAAATATTAATTCTTTTATAGGTCTACCAGCAATCCACGCTGGTAACATAGCAATTAAATAAATTAGAGGAACTACGGGTAAATAATACCATGTTATGCGTTTTTTTACCAATAAAATTAATAATAAAGGTGCTAAAAACATGGCTTGCAATTTAAAGGAAATTGCTATACCAAAACTGGTTAATGCAGGAATTTGTTTATGAATAGATAAAAAGTAAACACAGGTTATTAATCCTGTAGTATAAATAACGTCACATTGTCCCCAAAGGGAGCTATTGTAAATCACTGTGGGACTTAATATAACTGCTAAAAATGCCCAATTCGCCATTCTCCCTGTAGGATATTTAAGTTTGACAATTTTATAAGTGAAAAATGCACAAATAAAATCAACTGTCATGGCAAAAAGTTTAATTCCTAATATCTTAGGAACTCCAGATAGTAAGGTAGCAGCAATTAACAACCAGTAAAGATAGGAAGGTGTATAATCATAAAAGTTATATTTAAAGGCACTAAATCCACCATTAGCAACAATAAAATCATACCAAGGATCTAAAAAATATTTATAATCTACTGATTTATTAGGAACACAAACTAATCTGACCACTACAGCGAATATAATGCCAATAAATAAATAACTGGGAATTTGCGATCGCAGATAGTTGAAAATCCTATCAAACTTATGTTTAACTAACTTTAATAAAGTCTTGTTTGCAGTTATCATCATAAATCTTATAATTTCTAGCCTGTTAAATTTTCTACTAATAGAAGCAAGGTATATATTACCATCATCTACTGGCTAAAATTTTTACCTTGATAATGTAATTAATAAATACCATACTTTGGTTGCATATCTGATGCAACAGACTGGAAACATTAGAAAATTAATCTGCAACCTAGTTAAGCCATAACTATTACTAATATGCTAAATTAATATCAATAGCTTTCTCATCAAAAATATGCAACTCACAGACAAGCAATATTACACCCCAGAGGAATACCTAGAATTAGAAGCAACTGCTGACTACAAAAGCGAATACATTGAAGGAGAAATTATTCCGATGACTGGTGCATCTATAAATCACAACCGCATCTCTTTAAATCTAAGTTCTGGGCTAAATTTTGCCTTTAGAGATAAAAATTACGAAGTTTTTATGGGTGATATACGTTTGTGGATACCTCAACGACTAATATACACTTATCCCGATGTGATGATTATTGCAGATGAACCAGAATTTTTCAATAATCGCACAGATACAATTACAAATCCCCAGGTAATTATTGAAGTTTTATCTAAATCTACCAAAGGTTATGACAGAGAAGATAAATTTGCAGCTTACAGAACAATTTCCAATTTCCAAGAATATTTATTAATTGACCAAAACCGCATTCATGTAGAACAATTTTCTAAAACTGGCAAGAAAAGATGGAATTTGTGTGAGTACGATGAAGAAGATGAAAATATATCTCTTGTAACTGTACCTTTTGAAATTTCTTTACAGGATTTATATAATAAAGTAAAATTTACACATTGTTGAAGTACCTGTCAGGTATCAAGAAAGAAGCTATGGAAAATCTAATATTTCCCATGTTCGTGAGGGGTTGATTTTTTTAGGTATGTGTTTATATGCTGCTAGAAAAATCAAATTTATATTGTAATTTTTAAATTAAATATTTTTTATATAACTGCTGATTTCTCTATCTTAAATATTTTAATCAGAATAAGTTTATATACCTCTTATGTCAATCCAAAAATAAAAAAAATTCTAACTTTTTAAATTCAGATGTTTTCAAGCTGTTCAAATTTTATTTTAAAATCAAAAGTAACAATCTATTAACAATATTTATTTGTTACCCATAATTTTCTACAATAATTAAAAAGACTTTTATAAAAGGTGTAAGTAAAAAAATGTCTAAAACCGTTGCAGACGTAATGAGCCATGACCCTATCCTCGTTCGTCCTCAAACTCCTTTAAAAGAAGCCATCCAAATCTTAGCAGAAAAGCGAATTAGCGGTTTACCCGTAATTGATGATACAGGTAAATTGGTAGGAATTATATCAGAAACTGACTTGATGTGGCAGGAAACAGGCGTTACTCCTCCAGCTTACATCATGTTTTTGGATAGTGTTATTTATTTACAAAACCCTGCCACCTATGACCGGGATTTACATAAGGCTTTAGGACAAACCGTAGGGGAAGTTATGAGTAAAAACCCTCTGACTATTACTCCTGATAAACCCCTGAAAGAAGCTGCAAAAACAATCCAAGAACATAAAGTTCATCGTCTCCCAGTGTTAGATAGTACAGGTAAAGTGATTGGGATTCTAACTCGTGGTGATATTATTCGCGCTATGGCTGCTGAGTAGAAGATGAGGTGACAGGTGACAAACAAAAGCGGTTAGAAACCGCGTCTACACAGGCAAAACCCACCTGTGTGGGTTTCAAATCTTTGATTTTACGTTAGTCCACGCAGGTGGACTTTGTTTGTATAGCAGCGTATCCCTTACGGGAGGCAAAGCCATATTCTATTCGCCACGCCTGAAGTTGAAACCAATAATAACATAGGATAATTAAATGAGTATTTCTGCTGAATCGGTGCAAGAATTACTGAGTTCGGAAAATTTAGGCGATCGCCTACGTGCAGTCAATCAAATTCGCGAACTAGAACCCAAAACCGCCTTAGAATTAGTACAAATCGCTATTGGTGATAAAAATTCCCGTGTCCGTTATTCTGCTGTCAGTCAAATGGATACATTGGGAGAACAGGATTTAGATTTATCCTTGCAGGTACTACGGGAACTACTTAATGATCCTGAAGCGGATGTACAAGCAGCAGCAGCAGATTGTTTAGGTGCGCTGAAATTACACGCAGCTTTTGCAGATTTAGAGCAACTTTACCATCGAACCCCAGAATGGCTCGTACAATTCAGTATTATCGCCACTTTGGGAGCATTGGGAGATTCACGGGGTTTAGAACTACTCAAAGAAGCACTTACTTCAGATAATGGTTTAGTGCAAACTGCGGCTATTAGTTCCCTGGGTGAATTAGGAGATGTGCAAGCAGTTCCTCTGTTAACTCCTTATGCGACTAACCCAGATTGGCAAGTGCGTTACAGAGTTGTCCAAGCTTTAGGTAATTTAGGCGGTGCGGAAGCTAAATCTATTTTAGAGACTTTGGTTAATGATGAAATAGAAGCAGTTGCAAAAGAAGCGAAAGCAGCATTGAAATAGATATTAGATCCCCGACTTCTTTTTTTTATCCTCTCTATCAATTCTGAATTGATGTTAGAGGTCGGGGATCTGAGGTTTGGTGCTACATTAAAGTAAGAAATAAAAGATTACCTGTTGGTAATACCATGCAAACGGAAAAAATATCAATTTCCTTACCAGCTTCTTTAGTACACTTTATTGAGAACTACAAAATTACCAAAGGGTGTAAATCTCGCTCTCAAGTAATTGAATTAGCGTTAGATTTATTGCGATTTCAAGAATTAGAACAAGCATATAAAGAAGCATCAGCAGAAATTGACCCAGAGTGGGAATTAACCGCAGGGGATGGCTTGACAAATGAAACGTGGTGAAATTTACTTTGCTAACCTGAGTCCCGCAATAGGATCAGAAATGGATAAACGCCGTCCGGTGTTAATAGCCAGTAATGATGCTAATAATAATGCTGCTAATGTAGTTACAATTTTACCTATTACTTCTAATGTTAGCCGTGTTTATCCTTTTGAGGTTTTGCTACAGCCAGAAGATAGTGGTCTATCTAAACCTTCTAAAGTTCAAGCCCAGCAAGTACGTACTATTTCTAAACAAAGGATTTTAGGAGATGCTGTAGGTAGTTTGAGTACAGAATTAATGGAATTAGTTAATGCTGCTCTGAAATTACATCTTTATTTGGAATGATATCTTTGATAAATTATGGTTGTGCAAAACTGAATAGCTACACATAAAAAATGACCGGGTTGGGATAATTTTGCATTCCCACCAGGTCTATATTTAAGATTTTGATGTTAAAAGCAGTCTTTCAATTTATGCTTTTACAAGTTTGCGACGACGAGCTACGGTCATACCAGCAGCTACTAAGCCTAAACCTAACATTGTGGTAGGTTCGGGAACAGAAGCTACTACCACACCTTTGAATACTGAGTTAATACTGGTGCCATCATTATAAGCGGTTTGCGCTACTCCTGCGTTTGTGAAATCGAAAGTAGTGAAGTCAATGTTTCCTATCGCATTGCTTCCGTCCTCAAACATACCTTTGAAGTTAAAGCTAATGTCTACTCCACCTGATATTGCACTAAAAACAGGATTTGTAAAGCTGCTTACAGTAAGTTCCTTACCAACACCATCAATATTGATAAACACTGGAGGTAATGAAGCAAATATGGTGTCAAAAATATCTCCACCTGCATCACCAGCAAAATCACCAGTTTTCAGTCCTAGTTCGATTCTATTTGGAGCAGTAAAGTTGAAACCTGCGTTGTTTATAGCAGCTGTAGTTCCATCTCCATCAAATGAGAATTTACCAGTCCACGCTTGAGCAGAACCAGCAGAAGCAATTAAACCAGTAGCAAGAACAGCAGCGCCTAAAAGTTGAGATTTGAAGTTAAACATTGTAGTCTTTAGCTCCTATGAAAAGTTTGTGAAAAAATAGTTACTTGCTTTAGTGGGCAGCAATCCTATAACTTGTGTAGCAATTCCATAAATAAGCGATTTTACCTGAGTTGAGGTTGATTTGTGTTTTCGTTTAAAAAATAGATTAGGATTGCTGTGTTAACACGGTGAGGATACTGTAGCAGTTTGCTTGAGTTCCTTGTGTGTTCCCTACACTAGAATAATTACATAGTCGGTCGGTTACTGGCAATATCTACTGAAGCATCTTGATGGAATCTTCATCAAGTATTTAGTTATTTCTTTGATATTTGGTAAATTTTGTCAAGGGTAATTCTAGCTGAATACGTCAATTGTATCGGTTAAATATCGACTAAATGCTTACATTCTAAGCTTTTCCATGGTTTTGATTTTTTTTATTTATCCGAGTTGTAACAGTATTCCTCGTTCTTTAAAGTTATCATGAAGACAATAGACCTTGACATCCTAACTTGTGGTGAAAATACTACCCACCATATACCTGTGGCCATGTAGTCCATAGAAAAACTACCACTGCACCTACTGCTAATAAACCCTGAATAAAATTCCCTACCAGCGTTCCTACTGTAATTCCTATTCCAGCTTTCACTGCTTTACCTAAATCTCGTTGATACAGAAACTCACCAATAATTGCCCCTAAAAGTGGACCTATTAACATTCCCAACAATGGACCACCAAAGGGTAATGCTGGCAATAAACCGAAAAATCCCAGGAATAACCCGACAAATGCGCCAATTTGTCCCCATTTACTCGCACCGGCTTTTTTTGCTCCTATGTAACCAGCTAAAAAATCCACTGCCATACTCAGAAGTAGAACAATACCTGTAACAATCAGAGGTATTTTAATAACTGCGACAGAACCATTAACAATTCCCCAAAGAATAATAGCTCCTAATATTAAGCTACTACCAGGAATAGCGGGAACTACTGCACCAATTACACCCACGAGCATTACAGCTATTAATAACCAGTAAATAATTTGCATAATTATTGTCTGAATCAGGATGTCCAGGATCAAAGTATGAACAGGATGAAAACAGGAACTTTATCACCAATTACCAATTACCAAGCGTTACAGCTAATTTATCAGCAATCCCCGCAATCCAGTTTTCGTCTTGTTTAGTATAACTACGGGGAGCATTTGCGCCTAAAATCAAGACTCCTTCTTTACCAATTGGTTGACAAATTACCCCTTGTGTGTTTTCTGGTAAATAATCAAATTCAATTTTGCCGGGATACACATACAAAGCAACTAAATAAACTGCTTTTTGAGTTTCCAATACCCGCTTTAATATCGCTCCTGGTGTAACTTCCGATTTAGAAGCCAGAATACCGCGACGTAACAAAACTTTACCTTGGTAATAAACTATGAGCGATCGCGTGACTGTATTAGTTAATAATAAATGCGATGCCCAAGCTAATTCTGTTTTCACGGTTTCTGGTAAATCTGGTGCTAAGACAAAACCTTCCTCTCCAATTAGTTCTACTGTATCAGGGGTTTTTGGCTGTACTTGTTGCCAAATTAAACCCGTTAAAATTAACACTGCACTCAAAATTACTCCCAACACATCCCCCCGTGCTTGAGAATTTGTCAGTTCTGGTGTTAACAACCGATTCATTAACAAAAGTACAGCACCTAAACCCCCAACTACTAGGGGTAAACGCCTTAAAACTCGATTAGGATCAGATTTAGACATTAGTTATTAGTCATTAGTCATTTGGAAAACTCTTACCCAATCCCCAATCCCCAATCCCCAGTCACCAGTCCCCAATCCCCTGCTTCTTACTCCTCTCCCGGTTCAAGGATGCGTTGAAAAAGATAACCAGTACCTCTAGCAGTAAGTATCAGTTCTGGGTTACTGGGATCATCTTCTAATTTTGCCCGTAAACGGGAAATATGCACGTCTACCACGCGAGTATCTACGTGGCGTTCTGGTGTGTAACCCCAAACTTCTTGTAAAATTTCTGAACGGGAAAAAGCCTCTCCAGAACGACTTACTAATAATTCTAATAAGCTAAATTCCATCCCAGTTAAGCGGATACGTTCATCACCTTTGTAAACTTGGCGCTTATTTGTATCAATTCTGATATTTCCGACATGAATTACTCCAGAACTAGGAATACCAGTCGCACCAGTTTTATCTACCCTGCGTAAAACCGAGCGAATTCGCGCTTCTAATTCTTTAGGGGAGAATGGTTTAACTACATAGTCATCTGCACCCAGTTCTAAGCCAGTGATGCGATCGGCTACGTCCCCCAAAGCTGTTAGCATGATTATGGGAACGTCAGATTCTTTACGTAATTCTTGACAAACACCATAGCCATCTAGCTTTGGCATCATCACATCCAAAACTACCAGGTCCGGTTCAGCTTTACGAAAAGTTTCTAAAGCTTCTTCTCCATCACCAGCAGTTACTACATCGTAGCCAATCATGGAAAGGCGCGTTTCCAAAATCCGGCGAATGCTGGCTTCGTCGTCTACTACCAGGATTTTTTCTTTATGACTTTCCAAGTTTTCCTAATCTCCCTAACTAAAATTTTACATGATGAATTTTAATATCATAATATTAAGATATCATTCCTACAGCTGATTAGAAAAAAGCTGTAACTACTACTATGATTAGACTTTAGTTTTTATAAAACTTAAGGAAGAATTAAGATTTTTAAATAAATATTAAGCATGGCAAAGCCAAAGACCGTTTTCATTTGTAGCAAATGTGCAGCCGAATTTTCCCAATGGTTTGGAAAGTGTTCAAATTGCGACACTTACGATTCTTTGGTAGAACAGAATGCCACACCTTTTGGAGTAGATATACCTAGTCGGGGAGGGGTAGGTAATTGGCACGCTGCTCAAACTGGTGCTAAACCTAATAGCAAACCAGCTAAACCCAGATCTTCTCTGACTTTTGATCAAATTAGCGATCGCCAAATTGCTCGCTGGGAATCTGGTTATGGTGAATTAGATCGGGTACTCGGTGGAGGAGTTGTCCCCGGTTCGATGGTGCTAATCGGTGGTGATCCCGGTATAGGTAAATCTACTTTACTATTACAAGTATCTAACCAATTAGCGCAAAAATACCGCATTCTCTACGTCACCGGCGAAGAATCAGGACAACAAGTAAAGTTACGCGCTTCTCGTTTGGGAATGTCCAAACCGATCAAGGTAGTTACTGAGGAACTTGAAGGTAAAGAAACTGACCCATCTGAAACGGAAAAATTACCAGAAAATACAGATAAACCAATCGATCCTCTGAGCATTGGGGCAAACTTGTATGTTTTGCCAGAAACGGATTTAGAAGAAATTCTCAGAGAAATAGACTCACTCAAACCAAACTTAGCAGTAATTGATAGTATACAAACAGTATTCTTTCCAGCACTGACATCTGCACCCGGTTCAGTCGCTCAAGTCCGGGAATGTACAGCAGCTTTGATGAAGGTGGCAAAACACGAAGATATTACCATGTTAATTGTCGGTCATGTCACCAAAGAAGGAACAATTGCAGGTCCGAGGGTTTTAGAACATTTAGTAGATACAGTTTTGTATTTTGAAGGCGATCGCTTTGCATCCCACCGATTATTAAGAACTGTTAAAAATCGTTTCGGAGCAACACACGAAATTGGTATATTTGAAATGGTATCTGAAGGATTACGGGAAGTAGACAATCCTTCAGAGTTGTTTCTAGGAAACCGCGACGACCCCGCCCCAGGTACAGCTATTGTTGTAGCTTGTGAAGGAACAAGACCAATAGTAGTAGAATTACAAGCTTTAGTTAGCCCCACAAGTTACCCTTCCCCCCGTCGAGCCGGAACAGGGATAGATTATAATAGATTAGTTCAGATTTTAGCAGTATTAGAAAAACGGGTAGGGATACCCATGTCAAAATTAGATTCTTATGTAGCATCTGCGGGGGGTTTAAATGTAGAAGAACCTGCGGTAGATTTAGGAATAGCGATCGCCATTGTCGCCAGTTTCCGTGATAGAATAGTTGATCCTGGTACTGTGTTGATAGGTGAAGTTGGTTTAGGGGGACAAGTGCGATCGGTTTCCCAAATGGAACTGCGGTTAAAAGAAGCAGCAAAACTAGGATTTAAAAGAGCGATCGTTCCCAAAGGACAAAAATTTCCCGATTTAAACATTGAGATTTTACAAGTTTCCAAAGTCATAGATGCCATTATTGCAGCTATTCCCCATCAATCTTTGGAAGATATTGATTTAGAAACCGATGAAGAGGAAAACGAGGAATAATCCAGATCCCCGACTTCTTTAAGAAGTCGGGGATCTATTAAATTAAATAGCAAGCACCAACTGTAAAACCTGCTCCCAATCTGGCATCACCAAACCAAAAGTATGAGACAATTTTTGATGATCCAATAAAGAAAAAGCCGGTCTATTTGCAGGAGTAGGATATTCTGGGGTAGTAATAGGAATTAATCTTTGTAACTTGCGTTCATTATTGGGAAAATCATCATTAAAAATTGCCTTAGCAAAACCATACCAGCTAGTTTTTCCACTTGCAGATAAATGATATAATCCACTTTTACTAGCGAAAAAATTAGATGGATTTGGCTGAGACTGAGAAACTATTTGAGCAGTAATTTCTGCGATCATTCTACTCCAAGTTGGTGCGCCAATTTGGTCATCAACAACCCTGATTTCTTCCCTTTCCTTAGCCAGTCTTTGCATCGTTAATAAAAAGTTTTTCCCATGTAACCCATAAACCCAGCTAGTGCGGAGAATGAGATAATTAACACCAACAGATTTAATTGCTTCCTCACCCGCTAACTTTGTTTTTCCATAGATATTTTGTGGATTTGTTCGGTCATTTTCCAGGTATGGAGTATCTTTAGTTCCATCAAACACATAATCTGTAGAATAGTGAATCATAGCTGCACCCAGACGTTTAGCCTCTTCAGCTATTATACCAGGTGCAATACCATTGATCATCATTGCTAAATCTGGTTCTGATTCCGCTTTATCTACCACAGTGTAAGCAGCAGGATTGACAATTAAATCAGGTTTTACATCCCTAATTATTTGACAGATTGTATCTGGTTTAGCTAAATCTAATTGATTTCGTCCTAGAGAAATCACATCACCCACAGTCATCAGAGTGCGTTGTAATTCCCAACCTACCTGGCCAGTTGTACCTGTTAAAAGTATTTTCATAAATAAACCTCCGCTTCTGGAAACAACTTACCAACCTTATCCTTAGCAGAAACAATTGGTTCATCTTGAATTGGCCAAGAAATAGCTAAATCAGGATCATTCCACAGGAGAGTGCGATCGTATTGTGGCGCATAATAATCAGTAGTTTTGTACAAAAATTCAGCATATTCAGACAGCACCAAAAAACCATGAGCAAAACCAGGTGGTATCCAAAATTGATGTTTATTTTCAGCCGATAAATACACACCAACCCATTGACCAAAAGTAGCAGAACTTTTTCGCAAATCAACAGCCACATCAAACACTGAACCTACTACAACTCTGACAAGTTTTCCCTGTGGTTGCTGAATTTGATAATGTAACCCACGCAAAACATTTTTAATAGAACGAGAGTGATTATCCTGGACAAAATGAGATGATATTCCTACCTTTTCTAAAAAAGTTTTTTCGTTATAACTTTCATAAAAAAAGCCGCGTTCATCTCCAAAAACTTGCGGCTCAATTATCAGCACATCAGCAATATCCGTTTTTACAACCTTCATAAATTCATCTTTTTTAGATTAAAAATTATTCTGTTTTTTATAGAGTAAAATCAATCTCATCTTCTAGAATTCGCCGCAAATAAAGACCATAACTACTTTTACCCATAGACTCAGTTAAATAAGACAATTGACTAGAATCAATATATCCTTGAAGGTAAGCGATTTCTTCAATACAAGCGATTTTTAATCCCTGTCTTTGTTCTAATGTTTGAATAAAATTTGAGGCTTGATGTAGAGATTCATGTGTACCCGTATCCAACCAAGCATAACCTCGACCTAAAATTTCTACCTGTAATTTACCTTGATTTAGGTAAGCTAAATTTACATCAGTAATTTCCAACTCATTACGCGCAGAAGGTTTTAAAGCAGCAGCAATTTCTGTTACTTGAGCATCATAAAAATAAATACCAGGAACAGCATACTTTGATTTAGGAAACTTTGGTTTTTCCTCAATACTAATGGCTTTTCCCGACTCATTAAATTCAATCACACCATAGCTTTCTGGTTGTGTCACCTTATAACCAAAAACTAACCCACCCTGTTGGAGTTGAGCAGCACGAGTCAGGACTTCAGTGAAACCATGTCCATAAAATATGTTGTCTCCTAAAATTAAACATACTGGTTCATTTTTAATAAAATCTTTTCCCAAAATAAAAGCTTGAGCTAAACCTTCTGGTTTCGGTTGTTCCACATAACTAAACTTTAAACCCCATTGACTACCATCCTTGAGAAGTCGCTGAAAAAGAGGTAAATCTGTGGGAGTCGAAATAATCAGAATTTCCCTAATTCCAGCTAACATCAACACCGATAAAGGATAGTAAATCATCGGTTTATCATAAACAGACATTAACTGTTTACTGACAACTTGAGTTAAAGGATAAAGTCGTGTACCAGAACCACCAGCGAGAATAATACCCTTCATTTCACCATCCTTGTATAACAAATAAATTAACGAGTTTCATAATTTTGTTTAATCCAGTTTTGGTATGCTCCGGTAAAAATAGAATCTACCCAAGCTGAATTGTTTAGATACCATTGAACCGTTTTTAATAAACCACTTTCAAAATTTTCCTTGGGTTTCCAGCCTAATTCTTTGCTGATTTTACTACAATCAATAGCATAGCGGCGATCATGTCCAGGACGGTCTTTAATAAAAGTTATTAAAGAAGAATGTTGAAAATTCTCTTTAGGTGCTAATTCATCAAGAATGCTGCAAATTTTTTCCACAACCACTGAATTTGTTTGTTCATTAATTCCCCCAATATTGTAAGTTTCACCACTTTTACCCTCTTTTAAAACTAGATGAATAGCATCACAGTGATCACCTACATATAACCAATCTCTGATATTTTGACCATCACCATATATAGGTAGAGGTTTGCCATTTAAAGCATTGAGAATCATTAAAGGTATCAATTTTTCAGGGAATTGTAGAGGTCCATAATTATTAGAGCAATTGGTTGTTAAAGTAGGTAAATTGTATGTGTGATAGTAGGAGCGCACGAGATGGTCAGCACCAGCTTTAGAAGCAGCATAAGGGCTATTAGGTTGATATGGTGTATCTTCACGGAACGCTGGATCTGTTAGGCTTAAAGAACCATATACTTCATCAGTAGATATATGCAAAAAGCGAAAATTTTCTTTTTTTGATAAAGGTAGTTTTTGCCAATAAGCTTTACTAGCTTCTAATAATTGAAATGTTCCAACTACATTAGTCTTGATGAAATTTTCAGGACTGACAATAGAACGATCAACATGAGTTTCTGCTGCAAAGTTGATGACCGCATCTGGTTGATATTGATCTAATAAATAACTGACTAACTCAGAGTTATTAATATCTCCTTGCACAAAATTATAGTTAGGATCATCTTCTAACTCTGCTAGGTTTTGGAGGTTACTTGCATAAGTCAATTTATCTAAATTAATAATATTAGCCCATTTTTCTTTTCTTGCTTTCAGAACAAAATTAGCCCCAATAAATCCTGCTCCACCTGTTACTAATAGAGTTGGTAAATTACTTGTTTGAAATTTGGACATAATTCGTATGGGAAATTGAACTTGATTTAATCTAAAGAAATAGCTATCAGGAAAGTTACATAATCTTCTGTAATTTCAATAATATCACGACTTACGCAACTGGCACATTGGTAGGGTGCGTCAGATATCAACAATCTGTTTATTTGCAGGATTTATGCAGTCTGACGCACCCTACAACAGATTTTTAGTGTGACACTTGCGTAAGTCCTAAATATTTGGATGGAGATACTCATGACAATTAATTGAAAGAACGTATTTTCCTGACGCATTCAGTAAAGCAGTCACTCTTTGAATTAGTTCTCCCCTGAGAGGACTTGTAATTTGACGTAGGTAGAATATCACTAATATTTATGAAAGGGACATGATATGGATAAACCAAAATAAACTCGATAAACTCGGCGTTACCATGAATCTTCAACACCTAATTCATATCATTGATGATTTTTAGTATCTCAGATTTTGAAAATTCAACTTTTCTTTTGTTTCGATATTGCCAGAAAAATTTAACTTTGAGTATTGCAGGAACAAGAAATGAAAATAAAGTATAAATAATTTGTTTGGATTTTTGTTTATACGACCTTTTCTTATCAATAATCAATTTATAAACAAAATTGAGCATACTAGCTTTAGCTATATCTTGAAAATTAGAGGGAAGATTAGTAATAGCAAAATTCTTTATTTTTGTAACATCCCATATCAAAACTGCATTTACATCCAAACGATTAACAACATTTGTATCATGAACTAACTGTAACCATGCCGGTTCAGACGCAATTTGGTACACAGGAACACCCAGCATTGATAAAGAATATAGATAATGATGAGGAACACTCAGGCAAGTTAATAACTCATCACTTACTGTTTCAACAATAGTATGAAATGGGCTAGACAAAAACTCTCTCATTAATAAACCATCATGACGCAGCATATAACCAAGGGTAATGTTAAGAAAATAAACTTTTTCGTCTCTAAAGTTAGATTGAATAATTCCCACAAAATTTTTGTGTAGTGCATCGTCATTGTCTAAGTTTGTTGTTACTAAACACTGGGTTTTAGGCAATAATTTACCTTTTAGAAAGGGCAAAATTTCTTGCTCTCCCTGAACATATACTGGCAAGCAGTTGCTCATTTTTAATGTCTCTTCTGCCCTTTTTTTAAACACATCTGGTGTATTTATATCGAAAAAGATCAACCAAAAAAAATTTTGATTTGTTTGAGAATTAATAGATGGAACAGTCACTGACTCGAATAATTCAAATCTTTTTTCAAGATACTCTATACTGTTTCTTTTATTTGTTTTATCGAAGCCACGATCTACATTAAAAAGTGTAAGAATATAATGCTCAAATAATTGCATTTGACTACCTTCCTAGTAAAAATCTTTGATACATCAGCATCGGGATGGGGAAAATTGGTGTCATATTAATCACCAAGGTTTGTAACCGATACATTACTTAGACAAAATAACTATTAAGCTTTTATTTATACCCTATACCCACAGTTTTGTAATGTAAGGTATGCGGAAAAGGCTTTGCTCAACCTGAAAATTTTATCTAACTCTATCAGCACAGAATATAGTTATACGGAATTTCATAATATAATACTCTTAGCTAATATATTATACACAAATTTTCCATCACAATATCTAGTATTGGGTATTTCTACATTATATTATGTGTATCTTTATCAACTTAACTTAACTTCATACTCTAGAGAATTCTTGCCTGAATCTTAAAACAGCTAAACTGTAAATAAATTTCTTGTTAGCATCTATTAACTCTAGGGTTTAATTAGCAGGAGTGACGATCTACCCATACTCTACACTAAAGAAGAGAAATATCGTGTATTTTGTATAATTTCTAACTGATGATGAGTAAATTAAAATCCCGAAAACAAGGTAATCTATGGTTTGAGAGGTTAATAGCTATTACTGCCACTGTCAACTTAGGGTTAGTTTTGTTTGATTTGAGTTACGTAAATTGGCGTGATTTCTACTTCCGTAGAGTTCCTCAAATCACCCAGATTTATGACCCGATTAAAGGTATTGAACCACATCGAGACACGAAAAATTATTTAGAAACAATAGCTGCTTTAGAAGAACAGGTTAGCCAAACAGGTTTAAACTCACCTCAAGTCAAAACCAAGTTAGCAGAAATCAGCAGTCTCAGCAACGAGATAATTGATAGTAACCCCTTTGCTAGTGTGGGTAAAAGCGGAACTCTAGAAAAAATTAAAAACCGGATGCGGGAACACGTTGGACAAAAGTCTTCAAAACAGGCTTTTGCTACTTTTTGGAGTCCAGCGTATTTATCTAAACGGGGCTGGATTCAAGAAATTAATTTTTTCAATCAGCAAATTCGTCCTGGAATTGCCGCCAATTATTACCGTAAAATCGGGGAAAATGGCGAGTTTATCGATAATTTTTGGCTAATTGATTTACCATTTGTCGTGATATTTGCCTTAGAATTACTGGGACGGACTTTTTATATCAAACGTCAAAATCATCATTTAAGCTGGTTGGAAGCAATTTTGTGGCGTTGGTATGACTTATTTTTAATAATTCCCTTTTGGCGCTGGTTGCGAGTTTTATCAGTATTAGTACGTTTAGATCAAGCACAGTTAATTGATCTACATTTAGTCAGGAAGCAAATTCACCAAGGTATAGTAGCCAATTTTGCCGAAGAAATCACAGAAATTGTGGTGGTGCGGGTAATTAACCAAATGCAGGGGTCAATTCAGCGCGGTGAAATAATTAAATTGCTATTACAGCCAGAAAAAGAGCGTGCCTACATAGATATTAATAATATCAACGAAGTAGAAGCGATCGCTGGACTGTTAGTACAAACTATCGTTAATCAAGTTCTCCCCAAAATCCAACCAGAAATTAATGCCATTTTGCGCCACAATATTGAAACTGCTTTTGGGCAAATACCGATTTATCGTAACTTGCTGATGCTGCCAGGAGTGGGACAAGCACAAAGCCAGTTAAGTGAACAACTAGCCAATCAAATTACCACTAACCTATATATTGCCTTAGTTAGCGCCATTAAAGATCCAGTCGCTGCCAAACTTTCTAGTCAGTTATTAGAAAAATTTACTACTGTTTTAGGTGCGGAAATTCAGCAGAAACACGTAATTTCTGAAATTCAAAGTCTACTCAATGACTTTTTAGAAGAAGTCAAAATTAACTACGTCCAACGCCTATCCCAAGAAGATATTGAGCAAATTATCGAGCAAACAAGACAAATGCGATCGCCAGCATCTGTTCACACAGTAGTTGATAAAGGCGCTGCTCTCCCAGAAATCCGGGACAGAAGCTAGGGTGATGGGGAGAATAAATAATTATCTGTTCCCTGTTCCCTATTCCCTATTCCCTGTTCCCTGACTGATGACTAACGAAAAAAATACGCTACACTCATGTTAGGGGCGAACCAGCGACGGTTCGTCACAAGACTTCTTGGAAGATATCCCTATCGCCGGAAGTGGGTCGAAGCCCACTTTTTTTATTGAATTCTCGCATGACTCATCCTTTAGTCCCACAAATTATTGACTTGGCGACCCCAGTAGCAACAGAACTGGGATTGGAAATTGCTGGCATAGTTTTTCACACTAACCAACGTCCGCCAACTTTACGGGTAGACATCCGTAATCCTCAACAGGATACTGGTTTAGACGATTGCGAACGGATGAGCCGTGCTTTAGAAGCTTCCTTAGATGCGGCAGAGATAATTCCAGATGCTTATGTATTGGAAGTATCTAGTCCTGGAATTTCGCGACAACTGATAACTGACAGGGAGTTTATTTCCTTTAAAGGATTTCCTGTAGTTATTTCCACTTCTGAACCTTACGAAGGACAGCAAGAGTGGATTGGTCAGTTGATTCGCCGGGATGAAACAAAAGTTTACTTAAACCAAAAAGGTCGTGTAGTGGAAATTCCCCGATCCCTAGTTACCAGGGTGCAACTGGATGAGCGCCGCTAACCAAATTTAGATTTTAGATCCTAGATTTTAGACTGGGGGTTTTAGATAGAAATCTGAAATCCCAAATTTAAAGTTAAAAATTGTGGCGGTTGCTGACAGATAAGTTAAGGAGATTGCTTATGTCAATGGTTACTTTACCTGGATTAAAAGATTTAATTGAAAGCATCAGCCGCGAGCGAAATTTACCTCGTTTAGCAGTGCAATCATCTATTAGAGAAGCATTACTTAAAGGTTACGAACGTTATCGCCGCGCCCAAAATTTAGAGCGCAAACAATTTGATGAAACCTATTTTGATAATTTTGAAGTAGAACTTGATATTGATGGAGAAGGATTTCGAGTTCTTTCTACTAAAACAATTGTCGAAGAAGTTAATAATTCCGACCATCAAATTTCTCTAGATGAAGTGCAACAAGTTGCGCCTGAAGCTCAATCAGGTGATTCTGTGGTACTAGATGTCACCCCAGATCAAGGAGAATTTGGGCGGATGGCGGCAATGCAAACAAAACAGGTATTAGCGCAAAAATTGCGGGATCAACAGCGCCAAATGGTGCAAGAAGAGTTCCAAGATTTAGAAAGCACTGTTTTACAAGCGAGAGTTTTAAGATTTGAAAGGCAATCTGTAGTTTTGGCAGTTAGTAGCGGTTTTGGTCAACCAGAAGTAGAAGCTGAATTACCAAAACGGGAACAACTGCCAAATGATAACTATCGAGCTAATGCCACCTTTAAGGTATACCTGAAAAAAGTGTCCCAAGGTCAGCAACGAGGACCACAGTTATTGGTATCTCGTGCTGATGCTGGGTTAGTAGTTTACTTGTTCGCCAACGAAGTCCCAGAAATTGAAGATGAAGTTGTGCGAATAGTCGCAGTAGCGCGAGAAGCGAATCCACCTTCTCGTTATGTAGGACCACGGACTAAAATAGCAGTAGATACCCTTGACCGAGATGTAGACCCTGTTGGGGCTTGTATTGGTGCGAGGGGATCACGAATTCAAGTAGTAGTGAATGAGTTAAGGGGTGAAAAAATAGATGTAATTCGCTGGTCTCCAGATCCAGCAACTTATATTGCCAACGCCTTGAGTCCAGCCAGAGTAGATGAAGTGCGCTTAATGGACCCGGAAAGTCGCCAAACCCACGTTTTAGTAGCTGAAGATCAACTAAGTTTGGCTATTGGTAAAGAAGGACAAAATGTGCGATTAGCTGCCCGACTAACCGGCTGGAAAATTGACATTAAAGATAAAGCTAAATATGACTATGCCGGAGAGGATGCTAAATTTGCAGATGTCAGAGCCAAATATCAACCGGAGGATGATGAAAATCAGATGGAGGAAATAGAAGATGAATATCCAGAAGAATTAGAATTAGAGAATGATAATTTCGACACGGATGAGGAAGATTAATCCTCAGCTGTTTTGGGGCATTATCTGTTAAGCATCAACTTGATGCTGCTACCATTAACTGCTGACCTAACTGAACACAAAACCGATGAAACCAAACTATCGGCGTTGTCTTAGTTGTCGCCGGGTAGGACTAAAAGAAGAGTTTTGGAGGATTATCCGCGTCTTTCCATCTGGGAAGGTACAATTAGATCAGGGCATGGGGCGTTCTGCCTATATTTGTCCACAAACTACCTGCCTCCAAGCAGCTCAGAAAAAAAATAGATTAGGGCGATCGCTACATGGAATAGTGCCAGAAACACTGTATCAGACATTGTGGCAACGTCTAACCGAAAGCAATCCCCAAAATCAAATCTAGTCGAACTAAATATTTTAGTTCGCCGAACGCGGAATACTGACTGGTTTCCGTCCAGATGCGGATCAAGGTTTCAAAGCCAGAAAGGCTGTTTCAGACTCCGATAGCATTCAGTTGCTAACATTTACTAAAATGTCACTAACAGAGCCAGATCTGATGAGAGAGGAAATCACGAACTCAGCACAAAAGTGTAAGTTTGGATACTTCACTCAAAATAACTTAACAACGGTAATCTCTAGAGAAATTGTGATGAAAGCCGAACAACTAACGCTTTCATCACAGCCTCTGTTATCGTTGTGTAGTGCCAAAATAGTAAATGGGTGTACAAGACAAGTGACTCTCTAACTTTTTAGAGAGATACGAAGCAATACTCCCATTAAGTTTTACTCGATTGTGTTGTGGAAGACTCAGAATCAGCAAAACAAAAACCTAAAACATGGCAACCTGGTAGCGCTCAAGCGCAGTTCGGCATCAAGGATGCCCAAAAAATTTTTTATGTAAGAAAAATTTTATGGGGTCTCTTCAACCATCGTTCTGGGTGGGGATGCCAGTATTAAACCGAAACATCTCTCTTTCCTAATTGGAGGCACCGGCAACATCACCAAGGGCAACCTAAAAAACAGTGATCAAAGGATGGAGATGTCGAAAACCAGGCAACCATCCGTTAAAACTGTAAATTAAAGGGGAAAGAGTGGATGAACAACGGCAAAGTTAGAATCTATGAATTATCAAAGGAATTGAATTTGGATAACAAAGAGCTATTAGCAATTTGCGACCAGCTCAATATTGCGGTCAAAAGCCATAGCAGCACTATCTCAGAATCTGAGGCTGAACAAATTCGGATGGCTGCGGAAAAACTCGCAGTGACGAATGTCACGGCCAAAAAGGAATTAGGTACAAACAGCCATAAACTAAATTCACAGCAAATAGGCTCCCGAAACCGACCTGCTGCCACCCATAAACAGCAAATTTTGGAAATTCGCAAACCCAAAATCTTGAGAAATACTACCTCCAACGCATCAGAAGCGTCAGTTGCTATCAATAGTCAATTTGCTTCGTCTGAATCTGAAGTTAATTCTCCATCACCTCCACGGCCTTTCGCTACACCAGTCTCACCCATGAAACCGACGGCACCCACTCGACCTGTACCCCGGAATCAATCTGAGACCCCACAGAAACCTGTGGCAGAACCGGATCATCAGTCCATTGTCCAACCAGCGCCAGAAAAAGTAAAAGCGGAAAAACCGGAAAAAGCTGTGTCTCCTAGACCCAAACCGGAAAAACCCCAAAAACCGCAACTGGTTGAACCGCCAGCAAGACCTGTGGAGGAAAAAACCTCTCCCACAGAACAGCTATCTCAGGCATATAAACCAATTCTGAAGCGCGAACGGCGCAGTGAAGAAGAACGGGAACACACGAAACCCAAGATTAGCAAGGCAAGCACAGACCAAACACCACATACTCCACCCCAAAAACCGGGTCGTTCTACTCCATCACCAGCGAGACCAGAACACAGAGGGAGTAAATTTGCACCCACACCATCATCTGATGTGCAACGACCCAGGCCAGCACGTCCTGGTGAAGCTGTAGCAGCAATGCCCATAGCAACTCCACCCAAACCCATGTCTGGAGGAGCTAAAAAAGAGGCATTAGTCAATGAGCCGCCAATTAGGCCAGATTTGCTGGATTTGAAACGGCCAACACCACCACGTCCAAGTAAAGGTGGCAAAAAATGGCAAGAAGAAGAAATCATTGACGAAATCAAAGAGAAAGCCAAAGTTGGTCCTAAAGGCAAACGAGTTAAACCCATCCTCGATGATGATTTTGAAGAAGAAGACTTACTGGATGAAGACGGTCTGGAAATTCCAGCCAACGTCCAAATGAGTCTTTCCATAGCTCGTCCACCTAAGCCCAAGGCTACTCGACCTACACAGCAACCAACATTAGTTGCACCAGCACCCACTACTAGAAATAATAAAAAGTCTGGTTCCCATCGCGACCAAAACCGTCGTCAGCAAGAAGTAGAAGTCAAGCGTGAACGTCCAGAAAAACTGGTGATCACTGGACCGATGACTGTACAAGAGTTGTCTGAGGGCTTGATTATTGCCGATACAGAGATTGTCAAAATCCTGTTTATGAAAGGCATGGCGGTAAGTATCACCCAAAACCTGGATATTCCCACCATTACCCTGGTAGCTAAAGAATTAGAAGTAGAAATCGAAACGGCAGAACCAGAAGCAGAAGCCCGCAAAGTCACAGAAATGATTGACATTACGGATCTGGAACACCTGATTCGTCGTCCGCCGGTTGTGACCATTATGGGTCACGTAGACCACGGAAAAACAACTCTGCTCGACTCAATTCGCAAAACTAAGGTGGCTGCTGGTGAAGCAGGTGGTATTACCCAGCATATCGGCGCATACCACGTTGATTTGGAACATGATGGCAAGCCACAACAGATTGTCTTCCTAGATACCCCAGGTCACGAAGCTTTCACCGCTATGCGGGCTAGAGGAGCGCGGGTAACAGACATTGCTATTTTGGTGGTTGCTGCTGATGACGGTGTTCGTCCGCAAACAGTGGAAGCCATTAGCCATGCTCAAGCCGCAGGTGTACCAATTGTTGTCGCTATTAACAAGATTGACAAAGAAGGGGCGCAGCCAGAGCGTGTTAAACAAGAACTGACTAATTATGGTCTAACCGCAGAAGACTGGGGTGGTGAGACTATTATGGTTCCTGTGAGTGCCATCAAGGGCGAGAACCTGGATACACTCTTAGAAATGGTTCTTCTGGTGGCAGAGGTCGCCGAACTATCTGCTAACCCAAATCGTGTGGCTAAGGGAACGGTTATTGAAGCCCACTTAGATAAAGCCAAGGGTGCAGTTGCTACCCTGCTGATTCAAAATGGTACTCTCCATGTCGGAGATATGCTAGTAGCTGGATCGGCATTTGGTAAAGTCCGAGCCATGGTAGATGATAGGGGCAAACGAGTAAACGTTGCTACTCCCTCCTGTGCTGTTGAAGTCCTGGGCCTAAGCGATGTACCCGCAGCAGGTGATGACTTCGAGGTGTTTGCGAACGAAAAAGAAGCTCGCACCCTGGCAAGTGTTCGTGCCGACAAACAACGGCAATCCCGCTTGTTACAAGGACGTGTTACCCTCACAACCCTCTCGGCTCAAGCTCAAGAAGGCGAGTTGAAAGAACTCAACTTGATCCTGAAAGGAGATGTCCAAGGTTCTGTAGAAGCCATTATCGGTTCTCTCAAGCAAATCCCTCAAAACGAAGTTCAAATTCGGATGTTGTTGGCTACTGCTGGAGAAATCACAGAAACAGACATTGATTTAGCTGCTGCTAGTAACGCCGTGATCATTGGTTTCAACACCACCTACGCTAGTGGTGCTAGACAAGCTGCGGATGAAGCAGGTGTGGATGTACGCGAATACAATATCATCTACAAACTCCTAGAAGATATTCAAGGAGCTTTAGAAGGTCTGCTAGAACCAGAGTTGGTGGAAGAACCCCTGGGTCAAACAGAAGTACGTGCTGTCTTCCCTGTTGGTCGTGGTGCGGTTGCTGGTTGTTATGTACAATCGGGTAAACTGCTTCGCAACTGCAAAGTGCGAGTCCGTCGCGGCAGTAAGGTGATCTATGAAGGTGTTCTTGATTCCCTCAAACGGATGAAAGAAGATGCCCGCGAAGTTAACGCTGGTTATGAATGCGGCATCAACATTGATAAGTTCCATGACTGGGCTGAAGGTGACATCATTGAAGCCTATCAAATGGTAACTAAACGTCGTACCCTTACCCTAACTAAGTAGTGTTCAGTGAAGAGTGCTGAGTGCTGAGTTAATTGATGAATGTTGAGTTGACTTAACTTTTAGTTCAACATTCAAAATTTAATTCTCAGCACTCACAACTCTGAAGCCACAAAGCACTATGGCTGATGCCAAGCTATTAGCAGAAAAAAATATAATCATCAAGAGGAAAAATCTCCTGCTTAATTAAAAAAAAGTTGTTTTTGCAAATTTATCTGGGTATATCTCCCAGTTTAGTGATCGATAACACAGAATTTGCGGCTATATAACAGTTATCTTTAGAAAAGATTAAGTAAAAACTAAGAATTTTAGGGGTAGGCATGGATCACATCTTACCCCATTTGACAAATGTTAGATTTAGCTTGTTTGGTGTCTGTCTTGTTCCATCTGGGCAAAACAATCATCAATGCCAAATCCAAAATCTAAAATTGTTTGATTCTGGAAGTAAAATGAGGAATGAGGAACTATGGCTCAAATTTCAGCTTCTAGCACTGGCCAGATTTCTCGTAATGCTCAAATTTGGCAAAACCTTAAATATGCCATCTCTGCTAGTTCCGGTTTCCAAAGCTGGCAACTAGAGAGCAATGCTCAATTAAAAGGTCTACGCCTAGAACAGCAAGTACAACGCTATTTACGAGAAACTTTAGAAACTTTAGCTTATTAACAACACAAGACATTTCAAAATTATCAAAGATTTAACGTTTTTAATCTTATACGGTTTAGATTACTTTACAGTCTTAACATTGTGGCTGAAGTTATCTGAACCGTATTGTTTTCTTCACTATTTACTATTCACAGCTAGATGATATTACAAAGTGTATGTGAAATCTTCTACCAATATTCCTGGAACTAAACTACCACCTAATTGGCGACTGCTGTATGTTCCAACTTCGGGAATAAATTCTTGAAAGTTAGTTAAATCAACTAAATTTTCTGCTCCCCAAAAACGATAAAGACTTTCATCAAAACGTAAATTTTCAATTGGTGCGACTATTTCCCCATTTTCTACCCAAAAGCAAGCATAACGGGTCATACCTGTAATTCTACCAGTTGGGCGATCGCTCCAGTTTAAATAATGCAAATTAGAAACATATAATCCTGTATCTAAACTAGATAAAATCTGCTCAAAAGCCAAATTACCTGTACTTATTTCTGGAGAACGCAAGGTTTCTGAAGCATTAGCACCATTAGCAGGCTTATTATATTCCTTCGCTGTGCGGGAATTAACCAAGCTATTTACCAAAACTCCTTTATCTATTAAAGTTAACTCCGATGCTGCCATTTCTCCCAAGTTATTAAATCTAGGAACTAAACCCAATTTAAAGTTTTCCTTTAAAATAAATTTTGGTGAAAGTTGTTTTTCTTGACGTGATAAAGCAGCTAAAGCACTATTACCCTGTTGAATATCAGCTTCACTAATAGCACCCCAGGAAAGCATACCCAATAAATCAGCTACCGCAGCGGGAGCAAAATAAGTTTTATATTGTCCTTTTGGCAATTCTTTAACAGGACGAGATAGCATTTCTAATTGCTGCTTACCATCATTTATTTTAGCTAAATAAGCGGTTTCATTCCATTCAATATCGGCAAAAGTTCCTTTTACAGCTTGTCCTAATGCCATAAATAAGGAATAATCTAAATTAAAATAATCGGTAGCAAACCAGTGTTTTTGTCCGCTAGAATCACCATAACCTCTGATGACAATTCCTCCAGCATATATTCCAGTAAAATCTAAATTAGCAACAGTTTCTAGAATACTGGTAACTAATATTTCTGGAGTTAGTAACTTACCAATATTAACTTCTCTACTGCTATTATTTCCTGATGGTATTACTAAATAAGGATCAACTGGTAATAATGGTAATTCATCACGTAATTCTTGTAAAGCTGTGTATGCTAATTCCCAATCTATTTCCCAATTACCAGTAAAGGGAAATTGACGAAAACTAATGCGTTGATTTGCTATTAATGTCAGTTGAATCGAACCATCATTAACATAACCTGTTTGTCTAACTTTCGCACAATTAAAGCGGGTAAATTGACTAGTTTCGCTGCTGAGTCTCACCGTAAAATGTTCATTTTCTGCTTTTTTAATCAGCAGAGTTTCCACAAGTTGATTAAAAGTTTTTTCTAACGTTGATAATTCTGCAATTTTCATTTTTTAAATTGTCTCTGGATCAATATTTAGTTCTCTTAATTTTGCTGCTAAACGTTCAGCTTTTCTAGCTTCCTGTTCTGCTCTTTCAGCTTCTCGTGCTGCTCTTTTGGCTTCCTCTTCTGCGGTTTCTTCTGGTGTAGGTACTAATTCTCCTTCTGGGGTAAAATACCGTAACAACCCTTCATTAATTCCTAAATATAAACCTAATTGCTCACTCCACAAATATCCTTTTTCATTTGCTGCTAAAGGTTGATATTTATTATCTACTAAATGAAAACCAGCAAATTCTAATGTATAAGGATCAAACCAAAAATAATCAGGTGTTCTAAATGTATTTTGATAAAGTTCTTTTTTATATCCTCTATCAGTGGTAGCTGTAGTTGGTGAAAGAATTTCTAAAATGAAATTGGGATATTTACCATTTTCTTCCCACACTACCCAACTTTTACGAGTCTTGCGTTCAGTTCCCAAAACAACAAAAAAATCAGGACCCCGGAAAAATTCTGATTTCTTTTGGTGAGGACTATAATAAATAGTCAGATTTCCCGCAGCATAGAAATCAGTTCTATCTTTCCACAACCATTCTAGACATTTGAAAAGTAAAATTATTTGTCGTAGATGCAATTCTGTTTCCACGGGTGGTTCATCACTATATAAATCACTAGGGGGAAATATGACATCTAGGGAGATGTTTTCTGCAAGTTCTAATTCTTGTGCAATGATCATATTGATATGGCATCAAGTAGCTATTTGTTGATTGTAGCATTAAGTAAATATTAGAGCCTAGATTTTCTCTGGATCAATATTTAATTCTCGTAATTTTGCTGCTAACCGTTCTGCGGTTTCTTCTGGTGTTGGGACTAAATCACCTTCAGGAGTAAAATACCTTAATAAACCCTCATAAATTCCTAAATATAAACCTAACTGTTCACTCCATAAATATCCTTTTTCATTTGGTTCTATAGGTTGATATTTGCCATTTGTTAAATAAAAACCGGCAAATTCTAATGTATAAGGATCAAACCAAAAATAATCAGGTGTTCTAAATGTATTTTGATAAAGTTCTTTTTTAGTCACTTTATCACTGTTTGCTGTACTGGGTGAGAGAATTTCTATAATTACATTAGGATATTTACCATCTTCGTCCCAGACTACCCAACTTTTGCGGGTTTTTCTTTCTGTTCCTAACACTACAAAAAAATCAGGACCTCTTAAATTTTCATTTTTTTTCTGGTTAGGACTATAATAAATAGTTAAATTTCCCGCAGCATAGAAATCATTTCTATCTTTCCATAACCATTTGAGACATTTAATTAAGAGCATAATTTGCTCTAAATGCAGTTCTGTTTCCACTGGTGGTTCATCGCTATATAAATCACTGGGAGGAAATACGACATCTGGGAAGATATCTTTTGTTTGTTCTATGTCTTGTGCAATGATCATATTGATATGGCATCAAGTAGTTGTTTGTTGATTGTAGCATTGATTCAAGAAGATTTGACTTGTGTGTTTCAACAAATCAATAACATTCAAAATTTCTGGTGTAATTTCTATAACAGCATCATTATTTCTACTGCGAAAGTGAATGATTACTTTTTAGTGCAATAGATAATTGTCGTAATTTATCACTAACTTCTAAATTAGATGTTTGAGATTTTAAATTATTTGGTATTTCCGCTAATAAAAGTGGATTTCCTTGTAACCATTCATTTAGTGCTACACCAGTCCAAGTTCCTTCTTTCTCTCTAAAACTATCAACTAAATTCTGGAGTTCTTGACGATAATAAGACTCAAAACCCGCAGCGTCAAAAATTGCATAACGCAAATATTCTGCAAAAGCATTAATATCATTTTCCACTTCAAAAACTACAGCTTGTTGTGCAGGTATCAACTCACTAGCAACATCCATTGCTATTTGTGCGACAACTCCTGTTACTCCTAATACTTGTTGACGAATTTCTGGGTGATAAAGTAAATCTGCACCGTATTTTACATATCTTTTGAGAACACTATAAGCAAGTTCTTTACCTATATAGTAGTTATCTACAATTTCAACATCTACTCCTAAATCTTTAATGATTTGATTGCGAGTAGGACTATTCACAGGTCCTCTGATTAATGCTTCTGCTACTGGACGTGCAAAACGCAAAAATAACACACTTAAACTATTTTCTAATTTCGCCAAAAAATAATCTTCTGAATTTTCAATTAATCTGGCTTTAACTTGACTACTTCCCCATAGCAACTTTGTCATATATTCAACTAAGTTTAAGGCTTCATTTTTTAATTCTAAAGCCAGTTCATGGGCAATTTTTGACAACAGTTTGCTGATATCAACATATAAATCATCACGCCAAAGATAGTTAGCTTTTGTTGCATCAAAGTTGGGAAATGAGTTAGCCAGAAAAATAGTATCTTTCTTGTTTAATGTTTCCTGTCTGAGTTTAGCAATTTCATGATCTACAATTTGTAAATAGCGTTCTCTAAATTTCTCGATTGGTACTAAAGAATTAGTGGTTAAATTATCTAAAGATTTATGAGCAACTGAATCGCCATAATATTTTTGTAAATCGGCTTTAATAGTCAACCATTTTTGATTCCACCATTCTGCAAATAAAACCCGACGATTATTTTCAGCCACTAATTTAGCTTCTTCGGGATTTTCTGGATAGTTTTTACTTACTAGACGATAAATTTCTTCCGAAGTGCTGACAATTTTCTCAATGGATGCTTCACATCTTTTCTTTAAAATAGCAACTCTTTCTGTATTAATATAATTGAATATTTTATCTTTGATTTCAGGAATACCAGTTCCATTTTGTATAAGATGTTCTTTATCAGTAATTCCCGTTAATCTCTGTAAATGAGATTGAATAATAGTAGCGTCTCCAATTTCTAACTTAGTTTGTTCTGCTGCCAGATTATTTAATAATAAATATGCACCAGCAGAACCATAAACTATTCTTTGACTGGGTAATTTTGCCCGTTTTAACCAATCTTGAGATGCTTCTTGAATGTGAGTTTTTAAGGCTTCTGCACTACCTAATGAATCAATTCTACTTAAAAATACAAAAAGTTTATCAGCAACGGTAACGTTTTGATCTCCTTGTTCTGTAAATTTAATAATTTCTTGTTCCTTCTCTTTGAGATTAGGATCACGCTGTACTAAGATCACAGCATCACAATCTGATAACATTTCTTGTGCTTCATCAACGTGCTTTGCTAAACCTGAATCTAAACCAGGAACATCATAAAAAACAATTCCCTCAGCTTGAGCAAGTTTGTTTGTATAAAGTCTAGCTTCTAACACAGCATGAGCATATTTTTCATCTGCGACATATTTTTTTAATGGTTCTCTGATATCTTCTAATCTAGTAAAGGGAAAAGTACGATTTCCGTCTGTTCTAACTTGTTGTAAAGTTATTTGATTAGTGCGAATAGTATTCAAGTCTTCTTGTGCTTTGGCTGTTTCTAAGTCTTGAATTAATTTACTAAATTCCTGCTCAGTTTTTGCTTGTACTTCTAATTTTTGTTCTGATTCATTTTGTACGGAATAAATTTGTGTGGTGGTAAATGTACATCTTCCTCCTTTTGCGGGGAGTAAGTCACATTCTAACCAAGCATTAATAAAGGTGCTTTTTCCGGCTTTTTCTAACCCGACTACAGCAATACGAAACTCGCGTTTTTTGAGTCTTTCTAGTTGACGACGGGTAGGTTGTGCTTCTTGGATGAGTATTTCTTGTAATTTGGTGGGAATTTCTGTTGGTATGAGGTTGATTAAATCTAGCGCACGTCTTTGGATGTTTAAAGCTTCGGTGAGACGGGTTTCGTAGTAGGAAGATGCTGTTTTCCAGTCCATTTTTTAGATAGTCCTTAAATACGGTTAAATTTTTCTAAACCAGATACAGATAAATATTTGAGACAAGCTAATTGTCTAACAGTACCTTGTCGTCCATCAGTAGGAAGATTTGTTTTTAAGGTATATCTTACTTTATTCCCAATCATTTTCTCTGCATCATCAACATGAATATTGATTCTCACATAAACTTCTCTTTCTTCACTCACATTTGTAATATCTTCATTGGTTGTGGATAAAGACTGATCAATACTATCAGTAATAGTCTCATTTTCTGCACTTGTACATAAAAAATATGAAGCGTTCTCTATCAATGTTTCTATTTGAGAAACATCAATTGGATCATCCTTTCTTATATTTCTTTTCCCATTTCTTTTGATATTTCTTACTACAGATGCAGGTACAATAAGACGCAAGGCTATGCGTGCATAAACTTTTTGTGGTGGTAATGGCAAACTTTGATGATTTTGTTTTTCTTTCTGTTCTTCTTTCTGATTTTGGAGATATATAACACAAGAAGGAACGCCTACAATTAAAATTCCTATTGCGACAATTTGATATAATTCCATCTTCTCTATTTCCTCATTTTTAGGTAAACTAAGCAGTTCCTTAAAAACTTTTAATAAGTTATTAAGTATATCTTCATATTTTTTTTTATCCTTTAGGTGTTTTGTTAAAATCTTAATGACACCCGATGATATAGATGATGATATGGATAAGTCATCACTTAATGATCCATAATTTTGAATCTGAAAACGTTGACAAATTTCTTTAGCTTTATCTGGAGCAAGTAAATGGATTACTCTGGATAAAACTCCTTTTCTATCACCTTTTATTTGTTTATAAATTGTATAAAAAACCTCTTGATAGAGGTCTTCTATAACCTGTTCTGGGGAAGATACTATTTTTCCGTTATTCATCTTATTGAGTTTTTTGGATAAATTTTATTTAGTTTCCCAATTTCAAGCCAGAAAATTCTTCTTTTAAATTCTTAGCCTTTTCTTGCATAGGTAGCCAAAGATTTTTCTCTTGTTCATAATCTATGGCAATTTCTTGTTTAGCTTTATCAAGTCTTTCTTGATATCGGTCAATAATATCATTCTGGATTTTGTCTACATTTTTTTTTAGAACATCAATTTGCTCGAATAACCATTTAGTTATTTGATTAACTATTCCTGTCTGTTCATCTAAAGTTTGGATGATCCAGGTTTCAAATAACTCTCCTAAACTGGGTATTACAGCATTATCACTAGGTCTTGGAGTATAGTCAATGTATTTCTTTTGCTCGACGACACCTTCATATATAAAATCATTGAAGAATCCTTTAACAGTACCACCAAGCCAGTCCCAACCAGACTTTCCTTTAGTATTTCTCCGGTGTGCTTCTTGTATTGTAATCTTGGTTTGATCTGTCCCATATCCCGTACTCAGGGTTTCTTTCTTTTCTAACCAAGTTCCTTCTGTAATTGTAAATCCTGCTCTAAACTGAAAATTAAATTCAAGTTTCTTATCAACTTTACTCAGTTCGGAATCAGGAAATGTTATTGCCATATTAGATGCTATGTCATTTGTTCTTTTTTCAAGATAAGATAAATGGCAACGGAACAATTCAGACACTGACTCAAAAATTCTATTTAATTCTTGCTTAGATATTTGCTTCAACACATCATTTATAACAATATTTAGGTGTAAAGCTAGTTGATTCAGTTCGTCATTGAGTTGTTTGAGTTTCTTTTTCTCTGCCTCTGTTTTTGCTTCTATTGTTGTACCATTTTTAGCAACTGAAGCTGTATAGTCTAAATCAACTAAACGCTTTAAGCAACTTTCTAGTAATTTTACTTGTATAACATCTGCTTTTTTTAAATTTGGACTGTCTAGACTTACTCTTCCAGTTTCTAAAGACTTCGCCACTGCTTCTAATATTTCCATGAGTCCTCTTCTTAACTCATTAGACCATGCAAAGAGTGGAAATAATTTTTGATTCAAATCACTATATGGTTCGATACGCTGGAGTTCATCAATTATCTCTCTGATATAAGTTACAACATCATCATCTGACTCTTCTGCTAAAACTTGTTTAACTTTTGTCTCTAGTTTTTCAAACGGATCTCTTAATTGTTTATTGCTAACTTGCAAAAAAAGCTCAAGTGATGATCTAATATGCGATATATTTTCACATTCCTTTTGATATTTTTCTTCAGAACTATTAAGAATAGCTGTAGTTGTTTGTAAAGACCATCTTCCGATAGCATCTCCAGCAGATTCATGAAACCGTTTTATAATTTCTGGTATTACTAGTTTCGGAAAATGTTGTGTAATATGATCCCTCAAATTTTGTTGAAATTCTTCAGCATAAGAAATTTTCCACAGTCCTTCAGCAAATCCAAGGCGATTTTGTTTAGACCATTCTTCTGGCATTGCTGACAAGCCTTTTTTATATTTCCTATCAATTAATCCAGTGAACTGTTGTGCTTTTGTACAAATATCAACTCCTTTCTGTGCTTTAGCAACTCTACTTTTATCATGTTCAGTCCACTTCTCTTCATTACTGGATAAATCTTCTAACACATCTTCTAATGATACATCTTCTAATGATTCCTCTATTGCTACAATTTGAAGAGATAGGAAAGCAGGTAACGTACTCAGCTTTACTACTTCTAATTTCTCAATTTCTTCTGTATATTCTTTTAATCGTTCAGTTAATTCATTTTTAATACTACTAATAGTATTTTGAATAAACCGATTTTCTGTTTCTGGCCAGTTTCTATCTGCTCGAAAAACATCAATTTTATTCAAAACGAAAAGCATCCGCGCAGGAGAACCTTCTAAATCTTTTACTTGCTGTACTACCTCTTGCAATAAAATTTTTACTTTCTCTTTATCGGTTTCCGCACTGTTATAAGTAACTATACATAAAGCCTCTTGACACTCTTGTTTAATAACATTAGCATTACCTTGATCACCCACATAAGCTAAACCAGGTAAATCAAGAATACTGACTCTTGTTCCTTTTGGTAATTGTAATTGAGATTCTTTTAACAGTCGAAAAGGATAAGTAATTGTAGATTGTGGACAGGCTAAATTTGGTTGTGTTTCTCTATTTTCGATGTAACTTATCATTGCTTTATAAAGACGCTGATAAATTTTATCGTCACTAATTCCTTTCCATTCTCCACACTCCCATAACGCCCCCGGTGTTTCATGGATGATCAGAGATTTTTCTTTACTATATTCAATTGTCACTGCTCCTGCACTCATTTCACTAACTGCAACGGGAACAATTTCCGCACCACATAATAAATTTACCAAAGTGCTTTTACCACTGCTGGTTGTTCCGGTTGTAGCAAGAGTAAGGGTAGGATTTTGTAATTCGTAAACTAGCTGAGTTAATGCTGTTTCTAATTTATCTGACAGTTCTTGTATTTCCGGTTGATAACTCTCTGGTAAATGCTGAGATATTTCTGTATGAAAGTTATTCCAGTATTGTGCAAGTAGTTTGGCTTTAAACTCGATTTCTTCAAATACCTTATATACTTGATTACTCATATAGTTTTAACTATTAGTTTTATTTTTGACTGTTTAAACATACCTTTATATCTTATACATAGTAATAACCTGTGTCAAGATTGAAACAGGTTTAAAATTTAATTTTTTGTATCTTTTTTATAAACAAGTAATACTTATTTTTAAATATTATGTAGATAATTAAAGTTGTGTAAACAATGACTTAAGAATAAATAACCAATATCAATTTAGCAAATTGAGAAAATAGAAACAGCGATTCAAGATAATGAGAAGATTGTAAATTGCATCTACACAAACAAAATCTTGGGAAATGAGATAAAATAATAATACAATAATAATTATTATTCAAGAGGTGAATCGTGGTTAAAACTTTAACTAAAGCAGTAACCTTTGATGAGTTTATCCAATCCTATCCAGATACAGGATTACGCTATGAATTACATAATGGAATAATTGTTGATATGAACCCACCATTAGGAGATCATGAATTAGTTATTGGTTTTTTAGTCCGTAAATTATCAGCAGAATTAGATAAACTTGATCTTCCTTATCTCATACCTAAAACAACATTGGTTAAATCATCAACTTCTGAATCTGCTTTTGCACCAGACATTTTATTACTAAATCCTGAGAACTTAGTTAATGAACCTTTATGGAAAAAAGAATCAACCATTACTCAAGCTGCTTCTGTTCCTTTAGTAATAGAAATTGTTAGTAGTAATTGGCAAACAGATTATTCGACTAAAACCAATGAATATGAATCAATGGGTATTCCTGAATATTGGATTGTTGATTATGCTGCTTTCGGTGCTAGAAGGTTTATTGGTAAATGATTTTTTGATAAACTTCTGAGCCGTTACTACTAACAAACCAAGTCTCTTTTTCACTGGTGTTAGTATTAGCGGTAGTTTGGACAATTTTATCATTAATTTTCAGGGTGTGACAAATACGAATTAATAAATCGTTGATTTCCCCTGGACTAATAGCGTCTAATGGTTCAAAGAAAGGTGAGTTATATTCACCGACGACTTTGGGACGGGTATTTTGACTAAAGGGATATATCCAAAATTTATTTGCTGCGATCGCTTGTTTATAAGCTATTTCCGCTGCATTTTGCAAGGATGATAATGTTAAGGAATTGCTAGCAGCATAACCTATGCTACCATTGACCATGACTTCAATCATTGCTCCCATTGTTAATGATTTACCATTGCTTTTGGGTAAACCATCACGAACATAATGGTTTCTGCTTGTTTCTTTAACAGCGCGAATACCGATCCAATCAGCAGGGATGTTAAAATGAGAAATTGCGTTTGTTAGTTCTTTCCACATGGTATTAATTAAAAATTAAAAAATCAAAGTTGAAAATCTCTGTTTACGTATAGTAGTCAGGTAAGGCGATAAGATCCCCGACTTCTTTTATTTATTATGTTCACAAATTATAAATTGATGTTAGAAGTCGGGGATCTGGGTATGAACCATTGCTATAGCTGAACATTTACATTTTTACATTTATTATAAATTAGGTATCATTCAAGGTGCGTTACAGATTTGATATTAACGCACCCTAAAATACTACAATGTTATGGGCTTAATAGTAGGATGAGAAAGTGTGCCATCTTTTGTATCAATTAAGGTAATTCCTTTGATTAATAATTCATCACGAATTCTGTCAGCTTCCGCAAAGTTTTTTGCTTTTCTAGCTTCCAGTCTTTTGTCAACTAACTTTTGAATTTCTTCTGTACTTATACCATCAGTTGCAGGTTTTTCTTCTTCTATTTTGGCAGTTAAACCTAAAACATCTGCTAGTGTTAACAGAGTTTGCCATTGTTTAAATAATTCATCTGCGGGAGTTTCTGTTTTTCCTTGATGAACAATGATATTTCCTTCCTTCCTTAATTCTTTGGCTAATTCAAAAATTACCGCTAAACCACCAGGAAAATTAAAATCATCATCCACTGCGTTGGTGAATTTCTCAGCTTCTGATTTATCAATGTTAGAATTATTTAATTCGAGATTTTCCCAACCCAATTGTTTACCATGCTGATAGCCAAATAACAAACCTTCTTTGATAGTATGCCAGCCGTTGGTTGCTGCTAAAATTGCTTCATCGGTAAAATCAATTGGTTTGCGATATTGTGCCATTAACACAAATAATCTTAATGCCATCGGGTCAACACCACGATCTAACAAATCGCGGATAGTGGTAAAATTGCCCAAAGACTTGGACATTTTTTCACCATCTACCTTAACCATGCCATTGTGTAACCAGTAATTTGCTAAAGGTTTACCAGTTACTGCTTCTGATTGGGCAATTTCGTTTTCGTGATGTGGGAAAATTAAGTCAGCACCACCAGCATGAATATCTATGGTATCACCCAGGCGATCGCGCACCATCGCTGAACATTCAATATGCCATCCGGGACGGCCTTTTCCCCAAGGTGACTCCCAAGACGGTTCTGAAGGTTTTGCTGCTTTCCACAAGGCAAAATCAAAGGGATCTTTCTTTTTTTGATATTCTGGATCTTCTACGTTTACCCGTTCACTCGCACCAGCTTGTAAATCTTCTAATTTGCGTCCTGAAAGTTTGCCATATTCATCAAACTTTCGCACCGCATAATAAACATCACCATGAGACGGATAAGCAAAACCTTTCTGTTCTAAATCATGAATTAATCTTTGAATACCGTTCATGGTATGGGTCGCACGGGGATATTCATCAGCTTCTTTAATTCCCAAACGTGCCATATCTTCAAAATATGCCTTGATAAAGCGTTCTGATACCGCTTCCATTGTCGAATTTTCTGTCCGTGCGCGGTTAAGAATTTTATCATCAATATCCGTGAAATTCTGGATATAACGCACATCATAACCGATAAACTGAAGATAGCGCCGCACTACATCCCAAACAATACACGCTCTAGCATGACCCAAATGACAGTAATCATATACCGTCACACCGCAATAATACATCTTTACCTTTCCAGGTTCGACGGTGGTAAATGGTTCTTGACGACGGGTGAGAGTATTGTAAATAGATAGGGTCATAATAGAGGAATAAGGCATCTAACGATTAGCAATGATAGCGTATGTAGTGAGTAACCGGATAGGTAAGAGAAATGGAATTAAAAGCGATCGCTCTCTTCATCTATCATATCTGATGTAGTTCTATAAATAATTCCCAGTAATATCATGTAATGCCGTCAGCAGAGGTTGGTAAATTATGATTCAAGCTTTACCCAAAACTAAACCAGTAACTTTTACAGAATTTTTGCAATGGAAACCAGAAAATAAAAGATATGAATTACATAAGGGAGTAATCTTTGAAATGAATCAACCTTTAGGGTATCATGAGTGGATTATCCTTTTTTTAAATGAAATAATTTTATCGGAATATAAACGTTTATTTATAATTTAGTCAATGGAGAATATAAAGTTAAACAATTTAGAAATGATGAAATAATCATATCAGCCACATTTCCAGAGTTAAAATTAACAGCTAATCAGATTTTTCAAGCTGGTATGTATACTCAACACGGCTTAATCATTTGATTCTGTGGGTAGGGGTAAAGCAGGAGCTAAACCCCTACAAATCTGGGTTTTTCGTAATTTTGTAAAAGTCCATGTCTCAACCGTGTTTAGTATAACTAGCAAAGCCAAGTATCCAAAAACAGGCTACTATTTAAAATAGACTTAAATAGACTCAAATCCTACTTCATGACTATGACATCAGCAATAACTTCCGAATCTCCAGCAATGAATGATACCAAACAAGGATTACCAGTAACCATTATTACAGGTTTTCTTGGTAGCGGTAAAACTACCTTACTCAATCATATTTTGACTAATCAGCAAGGTTTAAAAACCGCCGTTTTAGTCAACGAATTTGGCGAAATTGGCATTGATAATGAGTTAATTGTTGCCACTGATGATAACATGGTGGAACTTAGCAATGGTTGTATTTGTTGCACCATTAATAATGACTTAGTTGATGCAGTTTACAAAGTTTTAGAAAGAGAAGAAAAGCTAGATTATCTAGTTGTAGAAACTACAGGATTAGCAGATCCTTTACCAGTAGCAATGACATTTCTGGGTTCAGAACTGCGAGATTTAACCCGTCTAGATTCCATCATCACCGTAGTTGATGCAGCAAATTATAGTTTAGATTTATTCAATTCCCAAGCTGCACTTAGTCAAATTACTTATGGTGATGTAATTCTGCTCAATAAAGCAGATTTGGTTGATGAAACTAAGTTACAAGATTTAGAAAGGAAGATTAACGAAATTAAGGAAGGATCAAGAATTATTAGAACTAAAAATTCCCAAGTTCCCCTTCCTTTGATCCTCAGTGTTGGTTTATTTGAATCTGATAAATATTTTGATTCAGAAGAACACGAACACGATCATCATGATCACGAACATCACGATCATGATCATTCTACTTGTGAACATGACCATCACGATCATGAACATCATCACCATCATTCTAATCACTTAGAAAATGATGGTTTTATATCTATTTCTTTTCAAAGTGATAAACCTTTTGCAATTAGAAAATTTCAATATTTCTTAGATAACCAACTACCTACAAATGTCTTCCGCGCTAAAGGTATTATGTGGTTTGAAGAAAGTCCCCAACGTCATATTTTTCACCTGTGCGGTAAACGCTTCACCATTGATGATGATCAGTGGAAAGGTGAAAAGAAAAACCAAATAGTTTTAATTGGTCAAAATTTGGACGAAGAAACTTTACTCAAGCAACTAGAAAACTGTCTTTGTCTTCCTTCAGTTAGTAAAGGTAAAGGTTTTGGAAAATAGATAATTACTCAATTCAATTACTCAGATCCCCGACTTCTTAAAGAAGTCGGGGATCTACAAAAAATTAGCTATTGTTTTTAACCGCAGCTAATTGAGTTTGATAAATGTGGATTTGGTCTACTAAACCTGTAATTCCCGGAACATCAAAACCATAAAGTTGAAAACCCTTCCCGATAAAATTAGTCAAAACTTCCGCACCTTGACCTTGATAGTAAACAGGAACTGGTCGGTTAGAATGATTCCCCCAACCATATTTAATATCAGGATTAGAACCCCAAAAATGTCCAGCTTTTGTAGGGTCAGCTTCAGTAGTTAAAGCTTCTGCACCTTGTGTTTTTAAAAGTTGCTCAAAATCAGGATTTAAAGTAAGGTAATGGTCATGATCTGCGGTAACAATGAGGAGATTATTTTCCCAACCACCATTTTTTTCAATCCAATCAATTACAGTTTTCACAGCTTGATCAAAATCTAAAACTGTACCAATCAAATTATCTAAATTATCATCATGTGCAGACCAATCAATATCACCACCTTCTACCATTAACCAAAATCCATCTTCATCTTTTGATAAGACTTCTAAAGCTGCTGAAGTTAAATCTTTGAGAGTGGGATTTTCGTTAATTTCCCTAGCAATAAATGATGTATTTGTTTCTCCAGGAAGTAAAGGACGGACTGTATCAGGGTTTTTACCTTGGGAAGCAAACAGAGAAAAAATACTTAAACCTGTATGACTGTAATCTCCATTTGCTGTACTAACTGGCAGATTTCCTTCTTGTCCCCTTGCACCATATAATCCTAATAAGCGATCGCCTTTGTTGGGATCTAATTTACTCGCAATCTCTTTTAATTTATCCGCTGCATCTCTTCCCCGTTCTACAAATGTGTAATCATAGCGATTTTGATTGGGGTTTTTACTCAATTCTCTATAGGTCGATTTCGTAATATATTCAAACTTCGTCGGAGGTTCTACTCCCACTGGTAAAGATTGACTACTAGCACCAGTCAGAGGATGACCACCACCCAAAATTACCGTCGGTTGATAAATACGAAGTTCCTGCTGCAAAATATTATCTAAACTCGGATACTCACCATCATATTTATTGCGACGGTTGACATTAGCAGCAGCAGCACCAGGAGTAGCATGATCAATAGGTACAGATGTCACAATACCAGTTGATTTTCCCACATCAGCCGCAGTTTTTAGAATCGTTTCTAGCGGTTTCTCAAAGATATCTACAGAAATAGCGTTATTGTAGCTTTTAACTCCGGTATAAAGAGTGGTAGCTGTGTTTGCTGAGTCAGGATAACTGTGCTTAATATATTCCGGGTCATTTCCAGGAGTCCAAGGATTAATCCCACCAAGTACCGGATCATAACCGACCAAATTACCTACAGCATCCGGTTGGAGATTTTTTTCACCACCGGAAGCGTTAATACCCGGATTAAATCTAGGATTGAAGCTAAACCCAGATAAGATAGGGCTACCACCTGTGATGGAAATAGTGTTAGTCAATGCAGAGTTACCAGTATTAAACACTCCATTACCAGCAGCAATTGTAGTTCCGTAGGTTGTCGCTAAGGCATAATTATCTAAATTCTGAAAGCTGAGTCCTTGACCTTTACCTGCACTATAACTATACCCCTGAGAAATAGCCGCAGCATTAGCCATTTCCCAGCCCATGCCATCACCAATCATAATAATGACATTTTTGGCGTTAGTTGTGGTTGCGGCTGGTGCAGCATGAAAATTTAGTAAAATTACTAATAAAATTGAGCATACTGCCAGTACAGTAAATAACCTGCGATTTAAGCGAAATCGGTAAATAGATTCAACCACGATAGTTAAATGCCTGTTATATGATGAGAGAATATTAACCTAAACATCATAAAACTTAAAATTCATTGATCATGGCAAAAATCCAATTTTCTAGAGGTATTGACGAAACAGTAGTTCCAGATGTACGTTTAACGCGATCGCGCAGTGGTGATCAAGGTACAGCAACATTTACTTTTACTAATCCCAAAGCTTTCAGCGAAGGTAGCACAGAAGAAATTACTGGGATGTATATGATTGACGAAGAAGGTGAAATTGTTACCCGCGAAGTCAAGGGTAAATTTGTCAATGGTAAACCAGATACTGTCGAAGCACTTTACCTGATGAAAAGTCCAGAAGAATGGGAACGCTTTATGCGTTTTATGGAACGTTACGCGGAAGAAAATGATCTGGGATTAAGTAAATCCTAAATTATTTATCAGTCATTGGTCATTGATCTTTTATCTTTGATCTTTGACTTAAAAAATGTTCTCAAAGTTTATAGGAGTAATAGTCATGATAGTTGCAACTGCTAAAAAAATGACTTTTGAAGAGTTTCTCCAATTTGATGACGGTACAGATAATTTATATGAATTAGAAAACGGGGAATTAATTGTTATGCCTTTTGAAAGTGAGCTAAATCGGCGGATAGTGATGTTTTTAGTTGCCTCCTTTTTAAAGTTAGATATTCCCTATTACCGCTTGAGTATGAAAACAGAAATAGCTGTAAATAGTCGGATGGTGGGGGTACGTGTTCCTGATTTAGTCATATTTTCAGAAGAATTAGCAGAAGAGATGAAAGAGGCTAAACGTTCTCTGATTTTAATGGATATGCCGCCTCCTTTGTTAGTAGTTGAAGTGGTAAGTCCTAATCAAGAAAATCGGGATTATCGTTACAAGCGTTCTGAATATGCAGCGCGGGGTATTGCTGAATATTGGATTGTTGATCCCATGCAGAAAAAGGTCACGGTTTTAGAGTGGGTGGAAGGTTTTTATGATGAGCAGGTTTTTACTGATAATATGGTAATTTGTTCACCTTTATTTTCTGATATTAAGTTAACTGTGGGTGAGGTTTTACAAGGATAAATGATTAAATTACAACCACATCCAGATGCAGAAAATATCACGGTTAACTGTGCTGTTGTTACCGTCAGTGATACCCGCAACCCAGAAACAGATAAAAGTGGAAAATTAATACAGGATTTATTATTATCTGCTCATCATCTGATTGTAGATTATCAAATTATCAAAGATGAACCAGACCAAATCCAAGCATATATAGAAAGTATCAGTAAAAATCAGAATTTAGAAGTTATTATTTTTAATGGTGGTACAGGAATTGCACCTAGAGATACTACTTACGATGCTATAGAAAAACTGTTAGAAAAGACTTTACCAGGATTTGGCGAAATATTCCGTTTTTTAAGTTATCAAGAAATTGGTTCTCGTGCGATCGCATCTCGCGCTGTCGCTGGTACTTATCAAAATAAAATTATCTTTTCTCTTCCCGGTTCTAGTAACGCAGTCCGTCTGGGAATGGATGAAATCATATTACCAGAAATTGTCCATCTTGTCAAGCAAATGCAAAATCAATAAAAAACCAGATCCCCGAATTCTCTAAGAAGTCGGGGATCTATATCTTCGTGATATATGAAAAATCTCAAAATTTGATTATTGTCAAGCAGATAGTAGCCAAAATCGCCGCAATGAGATAAAAAACTGTGACTACTTGCAATTCTGACCAACCAGTTAATTCTAAATGATGATGTAAAGGAGCCATTTTGAATAACCGCTTCCCTTTCCCATCTGGTCCTTTTGTAGCTTTGTAATAACTAACTTGTGCCATCACAGACAGAGTTTCTACAAAAAATATCCCGCTGAGAATAAACAAGACTACTAAACTGTTAGTTAAAAGTGCAACAGCAGCTAACGCACCACCCAAAGCCAAAGAACCAGTATCACCCATAAAAACACGGGCTGGGTTACGGTTATGGGCTAAAAATCCGATGCAACTACCACTCATAGCCGCACAGAAGATCATTAATTCTGGGGAAGTGGGTGCAATTAAAGCCCCTAAAGCAAAGATAGCGATCGCAACTGTTCCCCCCGCTAAACCATCAATCCCATCTGTTAAATTAGTAGCATTGCTTTCTGCCACTAGCACGAAACCAGCCAAAGGCCAAAACAGTAATCCTAAAGGTAGGGAAAAACCAACCCAAGGTAAAGCGATATTTGTTATACTAAAATCTCTATTCAACATCATCCCAACACAGAAAGCAGCCGCAAAAATAATCTGCAAAGCCAGTTTCATTTTCGGAGATATACCTTTATTTGATTTCCGACGCAAAATTTGCCAATCGTCTATCCAGCCAATCAACCCATAACTGAGTGTTAAAGCCGAAACAGCAACTACATCTTGAGCAAAATTAGACAAGAAACAAGCAACTATCACACCCACAGGGATGAAAAACACACCACCCATAGTGGGAGTACCAGCTTTTCTCAGATGTGCTTGGGGTCCATCTTCTCGGATAATTTGCCCCGTTTTCAAAGCTTGCAGCCATGGTACAGCCCAAAAGCCAGCAGCAGCAGCACCTACAGCACAAAGCAGAAAGGGCATGGTGAGAGATTCTGTATGCCAGAATACTCTATGACTCAACCAATCTAAACTTAATGCGGCTATAGTCAGCGAAAGGGCTAACAGAGAAGCCAGTCGAATTCCAGAAATATTCAATCCTTGATTAGGAGATAATTTAGCGTCCACAGAAAATTTTCCTTCACTCCACACTTTAAAAAAATCGCAAACAGAGACTACTGAATAAAATCTAGTCTCCACAGTCCTCAAGGCTAATCCTCATCTAAGCTGATATCACTATCATCATAGTCAAGATCGCCCATTCCATCTTCTCCAACTAAAAAATCAGATATTTCTTCTTCCGGTCTAGAAAAACTTGCTTCATTCAAGTCACGTACTATAAGACGGCCGCTAGACTGCAACCATTCCAATATAGACGACTCTTGCTTCAAGGGAATTACAATAGCCCGCTTGTTCCGGGGATGCTCACGTAGAGGAGAATTTAACATATCAACGAAGACAGGAAGAGATTAGTAAATGGACATTAAGAGTCTATCATTTGATACGAGATAATTTAGTTAATGATTCAACTCTTTGATTAATCAATCCGAATTAAACAAAAAAATTTATTTAATAGCCTGATGCCTAACAGCAAGCCATTCTTGCTGAATTACTGACATTAACCTCCTGTTAATTCTGATTTCATACTTAATATTCTGAGGTAGAACATAATGGTAACAAAAGCTGCTCTCTTGGATACAATTGCTGGTACAAATCGGGGTTTGCTGGCAACTGAAACCCAAAAACAAGCCATTCTAGCAGCGATCGCTAGTTTAGAAGACTTTAACCCAAATCCACGCCCTTTAGAAGCTAGTTACTTACTAGAAGGTGATTGGCGACTACTATACACCACTAGCAAGGCTTTATTAAACCTAGATCGCTTTCCCTTTTGTAAACTTGGTCAAATTTACCAATCTATTCGAGTAGCAACTACCAGCGTTTATAACATAGCTGAAATTTACGGACTACCTTCTTTAGAAGGATTAGTCAGTGTAGCTGCTGAATTTGAACCAGTCTCTGAACGTCGAGTTCAAGTTAAGTTTAAACGCTCTATAATTGGTCTACAAAAACTTATGGACTACAACTCACCAGACATTTTTATCCAGCAAATTGAATCAGGCCAAAAATTTACTGCTCTTGATTTCCCGATCAAAAGCGACCAACAAGGATGGTTGGATATCACTTATATAGACAACAATCTACGTATTGGTAGAGGTAACGAGGGGAGTGTCTTTGTTTTGAGTAAGGTGTAAAAGCCATAAAAAAATTATTCGCAAGAAGTGTTTGCGAACGACCTTATTCTATTATAGGTACTTTGTCAAGTACGGACTGATACTTTTATCAGGGGACTGGGGACTGGGGACTGGGAACTGGGGACTGGGAACTGGGGACTGGGTGAAGAAACTTATTCCCTAATCCCTAATCCCTAATCCCTAATCCCTAATCCCTAATCCCTAATCCCTAATCCCTAATCCCTGTTCCCTAATTCCCTAATTCCCTAATTCCCTAATCCCTAATCCCTAATCCCTAATTCCCTGTCAAATAACTTAACAAATACTCTAGCAAAGACCTTCAGGTAGTAGAGTGAAATAAATTAGCCCTAATTTATTCTCAATTGAAGATTCAAAGGGAAGATAATCATGGTTCAACGTGGCTCTAAAGTACGTATTCTCCGTCCAGAATCCTACTGGTTTCAAGATGTAGGGACAGTCGCTTCTGTTGACAAAAGCGGCATCAAATACCCTGTAATTGTTCGTTTTTCCAAAGTTAACTACTCTGGAATCAACACCAACAACTTCGCTGTAGATGAATTAATCGAAGTCGAAGCACCCAAACCAGCTGCTGCTGCTAAAAAGTAAGCAATCAAGCTATTAGGGGATTGTTTGGTGACATGATATAAGAAAGTGAGAAGGGCTATGAGAAATTATAGCTACACAGACAAAACGCGTAGCGGCTTCCCTCCGTAGGGAAATGGCGAAACTCAAAGGGCTTTGTTTGTTTAGTAGATATTTTCCATTGCCGTCAACTTTTCCACTATCCTGATTATGTCGTCACAGTCCCCTTATTTTGCTTAAATGCCTGAATTACCTGAAGTTGAAACAGTCCGACGGGGTTTAAATCAATTAACCCTCAACCAAGGAATAACGGGAGGAGATGTGCTGCTTCAACGCACCATCGCCTACCCAGCTTCTATTCAAAAGTTTATAGAAAATATTAAAACAAGCTCCATTAAATCCTGGCATCGTCGCGGTAAATATCTCTTAGCTGAACTTTCTCCATCTTCCTGGTTGGGTGTGCATCTGCGAATGACAGGACAATTATTATGGTTAAATCAAGACGAACCTTTACACAAACACACCAGGGTCAGATTATTTTTTGCAGATAATCACGAATTACGGTTTGTAGATCAGCGCACCTTTGGGCAAATGTGGTATGTTCCTGGTAATGTTCCTGTAGAAAGCATTATTACAGGTTTAGCGAAATTAGCAGTTGATCCTTTTTCCCCAGAGTTCACAGTCGAGTATTTAGCTAATAAACTGCAAAAATCTCGTCGTCCTATAAAAACTGCTTTATTAGATCAATCTATAGTAGCGGGATTGGGTAATATTTATGCTGATGAAGCTTTATTTAAAAGTGGTATTTTACCAACTACTATCTGTACAGAATTAGATCAAAAACAAATAGCACCTTTAAGAACTGCCATTATTGATGTTTTGTCCGCTAGTATTGCCGTTGGGGGGACAACTTTTAGTAATTTCCTCAATGTTAAAGGTGTAAATGGCAACTATGGTGGTGAAGCGTGGGTTTATAATCGTGCCGGTGAACCTTGTAAAGTTTGTGGTAACGTCATTCAGCGGATTAAGTTAGGTGGGCGTTCTAGTCATTTTTGTTCAGAGTGTCAAAGTTAGGGATGAAAATAATCTGATTTCTGTTCTATAACTATATGACCATTTAATTTTAGAGTTGAAACCGTTTACTACTAAGTTGGCGGTTATTTTTTCACATAAACAAATATGATACGAATAAATCAGTAAATTTTTGTAAAAAAAAAGACAAAGGCTGCATATAAAATACACTGATATGTAGATGCAATTAACACAGACAAATCAGGACTTACTCAACGAATAAGCCTAATTTTCTCAGTTTTGCGCTGTTCTAAACTGGTCTATTTTGTTGTCAAAGGAAAGTTTTTCATGAACTTATCTCATCTTTTGCCATTACTTGTTGGTAGTGCTGTTGCTGGTGTTTTAGCCAGTATGTCTCCAGCACAAGCTTTGGTGTTTAATGTCGGTGGAACTGACTATGAAGTGACAACCCAAACAGGGACTTTCTTAGATCTATCCACGACACTTCAACAAAATCCGTGGTGGGGTAACGGTGCGATTGCTTCTGATGCAGCAATTGGGAGTTCCTCTCTGGGTGTGAATGAATTTTTCCAGGGACCCATATTTGCTTATTCCGTATTTGATCAGGGGTCAGCGGTGGCTGGTTATTATGAGAATACGTTTGGTGGTGTTGCTATTGGTGATATTGGAGTTCTTGCTGCGGACGTGCAGGTGTATGCAGTAGCTACCGCCGCCACTCCTGTCCCCTTCGACATCCCTGGAGGTGCAACTATCCCCACAGTTGGTTCTTTAATAGCTTTAGGTGCAATGAGAAAAGTCAAAAAAAGCCTAGCATTAAAAACCCGCATTGCTGAAACGATAGTTTCATAGAACTTTCAACCTCATGGTTTAATCTTTTTGATACAGCATCCTCAAGATCCCCGACTTCTTCCTTTATCTGTTAAATAAATTATCAGGTGATCTCAGAAGTCGGGGATCTGTAAAATAAATTACTTCCAGATAAAAGCACTAAAAGAGAGTATGGGTGTTGACAAATGATTTTAGATTTGTTATCATAGGTTCGACGAGGAAGAACTATTGTAAAATAAATATAATTAACAATCATCAGGTAGGGGTTTAGCAATGCTAAACCCCTAAATTAGTATCATAAAAAAAGTGTAAAATTAATAGTTATTTATTGTCAGAATCAGGATGTCCAGGATTTTAGGATTTACAGGATGAAAGCAGGAATAAAAATCTCATGACTCGCTTTATACATGATCAATTTGCCAAACAATATCTAACGGAACTATTAACACCTTATGGTCAAGTAGAAACCAGCAAAGATATCACCGCAGAAGTTAGGCAAATTGACGTTTTATTTATTCCTTCACGTCAACCTACACAAAGTTTAGAAATACTCGGATTACTAGGAAGAATGGCCACAAATTATGCCATATTTGAACCATTCCGTAATCCTGTCAGCAAGAGTGAAATTCACAGTTGCATGGGTAAGCTGTTTGACATTCATGCAGATTTAGAACGGCAAGCTAAACGCAATGATACCCGAATAAAGGAAACAGAATTACCCCAATTATGGATTTTTACGCCTACAGCATCAGTAGAAATTCTAGAGGGCTTTAATGGTACTCTGGATGAAACAATCTGGAGTAAAGGGATTTATTTTTTAGCAAAAGAGTTAAAAACCGTAATTGTTGTTATTCATTAACTACCCAGTACACCAGAAACGCTGTTTTTGCGGATATTAGGGAGAGGAAAAGTACAAAGACAAGCAGTTGAAGAATTAGAAGCACTGGCAAATAATAATCCGTTTCTTTCAGATATTATAGAATTAGTACATAACCTAATTGCTGTTTTATCTGCACGTCAACAACAAGCACAAGATATTGATAAAGATGATCAGGAGTTGATTATGAAATTATCAGAAATTTATCAACAACAATTAAAAGAAATCAAAAAACAAGAACGACAAGAAGGACTTCAAGAAGGACTTCATGTAGGACTGCAAGAAGGACGACAAGAAGGACTTCATTTAGGACTTCAAGAAGGACGACAAGAAGGAATAGAAAGAGAACGACGCGCTATGATTGAAAGTATTTTGCAAGTGCGTTTTGGTAAAGTTGACTCTGAGCTACAAATAATTATCAACTCTCTAATTGCTATGAGTAGAGAAGAATTTACTCCTTTGCTTCTACAATTATCTCGTGAGGAGTTATTAGCTAGATTTGCACAATAATTGATGGAAAAATGGACAAATCAGCTACTTCCAGCAGCATTTGAAAATAAATCAAAGTCCAGAATATAGAGTATGGGGGTTGACAGCAGGTTTGAGATTTGTTATCATGGAATTGACAAGGAAGAACTATGTAAAAATAACTAAAAAATAATTAATATAAACTTTCTCCTAAACCGCTTACCACCAGAGTAGGCGGTTATCTTATTTGAAGAAAGAAATTATGCCTTTACGTCTTGGCGCGAGATAAAATTTTGAGTAAAAGCGTTTATTTTGGAACAAAGGGAACTTATGGCAGTTAAAAAAGGAACTATGGTTCGCGCTGTCCGCGAGAAGTTGGAAAATAGTGTAGAAGCTAAAGCTAGTGATACTCGCTTTCCCTCCTATTTATTTGATAGTCAAGGAGAAATTGTCGATATCAAAGGTGATTACGCTTTAGTGAAGTTTGGCAAAGTGCCAACTCCCAATATTTGGTTAAAGTTAGAACAATTGGAAGAGTTTGTGTAAAATACATCTCCAGATAAATAATGTAGAGACGTGACATGGAACGTCTCTACAAGGGTTCTAGGAAACGCACATTTAATTTTCACGCTCTTGTCTAAAAGTTATAAAAAAGGTGGGTTACGCTGTCGCTAACCCACCCTACGATGATTGAATTATCGCCATCATAGAGAAATTATGAGAAATTATGTCTGATTCTCCTTCTTCACCAGTTTTATGTAAATCCCCCCGTGTGACTATTGTGGGTGCGGGTAGAGTTGGTAGCACCTTAGCCCAACGCATTGCAGAAAAAAATCTCGCTGATGTAGTATTGTTAGATATTGTCGAGGGAATGCCCCAAGGTTTAGCTTTAGACTTATTAGAAGCACGGGGATTAGAATTACATAATCGGCAAATTAGCGGTACTAATAATTATGCAGATACAGCTAATTCTACAATTGTGGTAATTACTGCTGGTTTTCCTCGTAAACCGGGAATGACGAGAGATGACTTACTAAAAATCAATGCCAAGATTGTAGTTGAAGCAGCAAAAAATGCGATCGCCCATTCTCCTCATGCTATTTTTATAGTAGTCACCAATCCTTTAGATGTGATGACTTATTTAACTTGGCAAACTACAGGTTTACCGAGAAATCAAGTGATGGGTATGGCTGGAGTTTTAGACTCAGCCAGATTTGAAACTTTCATTGCTTTAGAATTAGGGGTTTTACCTGCGGATGTCAAAGCGATGGTTTTAGGTAGTCATGGTGATTTAATGGTTCCTTTAGCCCGTTATGCTACTGTTAATGGAATTCCGATTACAGAATTATTAGACGCAGAAACCATTGAACGTTTAGTAGAAAGAACCCGCAACGGTGGCGCAGAAATTGTGGAATTAATGCACACAGGCGGCGCGTTTTTTGCTCCTGCTTCTGCGACTTCTTTAATGATAGAATCAATTTTATTAAATCAGTCACGTTTGTTGCCAGTTGCGGCTTATTTACAAGGCGAATATGGTTTAAATGATGTAACGATTGGTGTTCCTTGTCGTTTAGGATGTGGTGGAGTTGAGAATATTTTAGAAATTAATCTCAATGATGAAGAAAAAGCCGCTTTACAAACTTCAGCCAATGCTGTCAGCCAAAATATTCAAAGGGCAAAAGAGATTTTATCCGTTACAGAATAACTGGAAATTTTGGACTGCGGAGAAGATTTTTACCAATTACTAATTTATCAAATTTCACAACTTTAGAATCAGTTTTTCTAGTTTCCAAGTGATAGCTGCCAATAAATTTATAAATCAAAATGCTACTATATGAACACCCAAAAATCACAACTAAGAATTTTCATCATATACGCATTATTAGGAGCGATCGCACTCTTTACCCTTTTCCCTTTATTATGGTTAATTAGTACATCATTAAAATCGCCTACGGAAAATCTTTTGCAGTCTCCACCGCAGTTATGGCCTACTCAACCAACCTTAGATAACTTCTCTCGTGTTTGGCAATCTTTACCTTTTGGGCAATATTTATCTAACAGTATCATAGTGTCTTTATTGACTGTTGGATTAAATCTACTATTTTGTTCTTTAGCTGCTTATCCCTTAGCAAGATTATCATTTGTCGGTAGAAACGGCATTTTTATTGCCATTGTTTCTACAATTATGATTCCCTTTCAAATTGTGATGATTCCCTTATATATTTTGACAGTACAGTTAGGATTAACAAATAGTTATTTAGGGATGATTTTTCCCAGTTTAGCTTCTGCTTTTGGCATTTTTTTACTAAGACAAGCTTTTATGGGAGTGCCGAAAGAAATCGAAGAAGCTGCTCGCATGGATGGCAGTTCTGAGTTAGGATTATGGTGGTTTATCATGTTACCAGCTATTAGACCAGCACTCATCACCTTAGCTATTTTTGTATTTATTGGTGCTTGGAGTGATTTTTTATGGCCTTTAATTATCATCCAAGATGAAAGTTTATATACTTTACCTTTGGGAGTTGCTAAATTAGCAGGTACATTTTCTCTAGATTGGCGATTAGTAGCAGCTGGTTCCGTAATTTCTATAGCCCCAGTTTTGCTATTATTTTTAATTTTACAACGGTTTATCGTACCTACTGATACAGGTAGCGGTGTTAAAGGTTAATCAGTTATCAATTATATCTGCTGACACCTGTCACCTAATAAGCACCTTTTCTGTTTAATACTACCCAAATAGTTTTAAAAATTAACATCAAATCATAAGTAATAGACCATTTACGCTGATAGTCTAAATCCATATTAACTATAGTTTCAAAGTCTTTGATAGTGGAACGTCCATTAGTCTGCCATTCTCCAGTTATACCTGGTTTGACTCGCAACCTTTCCCAGTGATGTGGTGCATAATTGATAACTTCATCAGGAGTGGGGGGACGAGTCCCAACTATACTCATGTCTCCCCTTAAAACGTTCCAAAATTGGGGTAATTCATCTAAACTACTGCGTCTCAAGAATTTACCTAAAGGGGTAATACGCGGATCATCAGTAGATTTAAAAATGTTACCATTGGCTTGGTTTTTGACTAAAGACTTGAGTTTATCTGCATTAACTACCATAGAACGGAACTTCCAGATCCGAAAAGTGCGGCCGTTAAGACCACAGCGGAGTTGAGAATAAAATATTGGACCTGGATCAATAACAAAGGTAGCAATTGCTATAGGCACTATAAGTATAGATGTAATTATTAAACCAACTATAGCTCCGAGTATATCAATTAATCTTTTTGTATTACTAGTAACTGATGCGTGGATGGACTGTGCTGATAAGTCAAACCGATTCAGATGATTGAGAATCAGATGATTGAGAACACCTACATGAGTCACAGTGTAATTTTTTGTTTGGGTTGTCATAATATAAAGTGACATAATTAACCATTTATTGGATTTAATTTGTTACATCTATCTTTTTACGGAAAAGATGGTAAATCGTATTAAATACAATTAGATTGTATGTAATTTTTACTATGCTAAAAAGTGAAACTCCAGAACTTCATACAATCTTTTTATTCAGCCTGGTTGTTTTAAATTTTTGATGTTTTTTATGTAAAGAAGTTCAAAAACAGATATGAAAAATAAACGCCCCTTCTCACATAGACAGTGTTTTTACTTCGAAGTGGGCGTTTATGATGTAGACGCAGTAAATATTTGCGTACATCTCCTGATAAATCTTCTTAATTTATTTCTTTGGGAAGAGGTCTTTTTGGAGTATTAATGCTATAGAGGGTTGATAGCAAAGGAAAAATTAACCGTATAAGGTTCTTCTAGTGATTGCAGCGTACTGGCTTTGAGAGCATCAAGATAACGGCGCAAAAGCAGAAGTTGTTGATAATTAGGACGGTAAGTGAGATTACCTTGTTTTTGGAATAGTGGTACAGATGCGATCGCCTGATAATCAGGATTTTCCTGAGAGGTTTTTGCCAACCATAAAGAGTTTAAAGATGTTTGGTTTCCATCCGGTTCTGGTAAGTTTTCAGAGGTAACAGCAGGTATTAAACCAGCAGGTAGTTCACCTTCCAAAAAAGCCAGCAAACGCTGTTGACAAATGCGGGTATTAATGCCACGGCTCTCAAATAATTGCAGAACTTCACCAAAAGAGAGGGAACGCATAGCTTCACCACCCACGCTATCCAGTAAAATTTTCAGCAATTCAGAAAACAGGAAGTAATCTGTATACTGTTGTCTAGGTATTTCTAAAACCTGTGAATGTAAAGGTAATAAAGCCAACCCATAAGCCACCCGACTACAATGAGGAGCGCCATTTTCACCCAAGTATAAATCCTGAATAATTTTGGCGTTAGGAAGTTTTTGTCTTAACCAACGGTTAATTGTACCGACGGAAGCGACTCCACCAGAGAGAATTGCTTGATTAATAGCCTCAGTAGGAATACCACGAGCTACTAATAATTTATTAAGTTCGCGGTTGAGACGACGTACATAAGGTACAAAAACCAAGCTTTCCAGGTCTCTTCTTTGCAACATCCAACATTGATCAGCTAATTCTAGGGTAAAAGATTCTTGATGTTGCAAAATTAGCTTCAAAGCTAGGGCAGCCTCCAATAAAGCTTGTCCTAACAAAGAACTTTCTAGCCTTTGTTGCAAGCGAATTCGGGCTGGTATATCCGGTTCCCCAACTCGCGGTAGTTCTAAGGCGGCCAAACTCAAACTAGACCACTGAATTTTGTCTACACCAGTGATTGCGGGTTGCCAATGCCAAGGATGACTAGTGGAAGTTTGACCACTAGCTGGTGTTGTCCCACGGGGTTGGCGAGATTTTGGTGGCAGTAATAACTGACAAATAATATCCTGCTCAATAGCCTTGCCAGCATAGGCAATACTGTGGAGCATAAAATCTCTATATGTTAATTGGCTGAGGTCGGTCGGTAAATCAACCAGTGCCATTTCTGTGGCAGTTGCGCCAATATTCAATGCTAGTGTTGTACCGTGAAGAGAATTTTCGCTGGTTTTTAAAGGACGCAAACCCTGATTTTCACTCAACTGCACTGATTGAGAATTACCAGGATCAAGTTCTGGCAGCAAACTAGCGATCGCCTCCTCCACAAAAAATATCTGTTGGGGATGGGAAACAAGCTGACTAGTGAGTATAGCTTCCCGCACATTAAAGCGATATTGTTCTGACCAGCTAGATGGACAAGTACAGACCACACCAGTAATGTTATTGATAATTTCCGAGAAAACTTGAGTATCTATGCCCACACCATGAGCAATTAAAGCTGGAGTTGTACTAGTTTGATCCGATTTGAGAGTTAATAGCAGTTTCGAGAGCGATCGCACCACCCAAATCAACGGACCTGCTGAAAATTCATTTAACTGCAAAACGGGTTCCCATTTCTGTTGCGTAGTTTTGTAGGGAATTGCTACGTGCAGAAAAGGCTTTAAATGAGCAGAATAAAGATTTTGTTGCGGTGCTGGTGTAGAGCGAGTTTTATCCTGTGCTACGGCCGCTGGTGCTATCTGTTGAATATTTTCTGGGCTTTCAGCTTCTGAGTGAGGAATGGAAGCCGTAGGTAGATAAACTTCTGCTGGTAACCGAAATGATTGCTCAAAAGAACTATCACCTGATTTATTTTCTGTAGACCAGTAGATCGGATATACAACTAATTGGGAACGATTCAACAAGGCCGCAGAAATTCCTGTCGTACCTAAATCAATTCCTAAATACCAAACTGAGTTTGGGTCTTGGACTCTCAATAAAGAATTATCACTTACATTGTCACCTGCAAGCACATCTGCTTCTGGTGCGGATTTTGTGAGTTCCTTTTTTTTTTCAGTTTGAGGAATATCCAAATTAGAAATCGCAGTTAATGGTATATTCTCTGTCGCTGGGCTGCTAAAAGATTCGGTAACAGGTATTCCTAAATCGAGCAAATCCTCTCTGTCAGCCACCACATCCTGCAAACTTTCTAAACTCAAACTTTCTAAACTCAAACTTTCTAAATTAGTTGTCTGTTCCGAACCAAAATTTAACCGCCAATCAAAATTTGCTAAATCTCGATCCAATTGCTGCAACTGCGCTGAATCTAGGACAATAGGGGGTATACCTTCGGTTTCTACATCTGCATTTTCTAGAGACAGTAGATTTTCCTGTGGCGAAGCGGGAATATAAGTAGCCGTAAGTAAATCATCCTCTTTTGTTAATTCCTCCACCGGAAAACTGACTATGGGAGTCTCTGGTACTGTCGTTTCTAGATCATCCTCAAAAGATACAAATTCTGCAACCTGTTCTTCAGAACTAACATCAACCAATAAGTCAGTCAGAACCGTGATTGTATCACTACTATCTGGATGAAAGTCGGGTAATGTGGAAGCACTAGCAAATTCAGCTTGTGATTGCGTATCCTCTGGTAACAACAATTTTTCCCACAACTCAGATCCTGGCTCTGTGAGTTCTACCACAGCAATTTCAGGTAAAGTATTGTTGTTTTGATATACAAGATTTAAATCTAAATCCTGTTGCTCTATCGTATCTGAAGACACCAACAAATCATCATCTTGTTGTTCTGGTGTGATTACTAATGCTGGCATACTTTCACCCATCTCAGAAGTAAATACCTCATTTGTCACCACCGGCAAAGTAGTTGATTCTGTGGCGTTAGTCGCATCTACACTACTAAACAAACTTGCATAAAGTTGGTCTACTTCATCAACACTCTCTGGCGGAAATTCATCAGAGATGCTAAAAGTATCACTAACTAAAGTTGATGGCTCGCTGGTGGTAAGTTGTGACAGCACTATATCCAGACCCTCCACAATAGAATCTTCTGGAATTAATTCCTCAACTATCTCAGACTGAGATTCATCAGCAGTGGTAAAAGGGTTGATTACTGAAACTGAAGACTCCCCAGCCGTAAGCTCTGAAAGCACTGTATCCAGATCCTCCAGCGTAGAAGTTTCCTGGGTATCAACAGCAATATCTGGAATTAATTCCTCAACAATCCCAGGTTGAGATTCATCAGCCGTAAGCTCTGAAAGCACTGTATCCAGATTCTCCAGCGTAGAAGTTTCCTGGGTATCAACAGCAATATCTGGAATTAATTCCTCAACACTAGGAGAAACCGATTGTTCTGTTGCAGTCTTGACATCAAAGGTAAAAAGTTCAGCATCTGGGGATTGTTGTTGTAAATGCTGATGTAAATTTTGCAGAAAATTTGCCATCAACTGCTCACCTTGCATCCCCTGACTGTGCATTCTTGCCAGTGCTTGGGAGAAAGACTGATAATAAGTGTTGATGTTACTTTCTAATGCCCTAAAGACAACATTAACAGTGCCATCAAGTGATAGCAAACGTTGATCCAAGTCCCTGGCTAGATTAGCTAACCGTTCTACCCCTTGGGCTGATTGTAAAACAGGTTGAATCGCAGAATCACCTGCTTCTTGATTATGCTCACCTGTAGTCAAACTGGGAGAATTAGATGCGTTTCTTGTCAAATACGGAATTAAATTTGGTACTAACCGACTAGTTAGCACTTGTAAAAATTCAGTAATTATCTGTTCTTGGTTTGCTAACTGCTGTGTTAAGGAATAATTTTGCAATCGCTTTTGCTCCAGTTGTCTAATTTCCTGGACAAGAGAAGCTCTTTCTTGCAATAGCCCTGATAATTCAGCTTGCAAAGGTTGAAGCAAAACCGAAATTTCACCTTTTAATTGTTCTGCGGTAAAATTAACCTGTTCCTGTGGGGATTGATACGAATATGGTGCAGCTTGGTTATGCTCCTGCTCCACATATCGCGCCAACAAAGATGACAGTGGTGGAGTCTGTGACTGATCAGCAGGATTTTCTTCTGGTGTTTCACTTTCGTTCAGTGTGACAAGAAAGTCACGCACTCGCTGCAAAACCTCTCTTTCTTCTTGTCCCTGACCAGACAGGATTTTTGAGAGACGATTGCCACTGTTGGCCAGCAAGTTGTCAATGTCTGCAATCAGCTTGTTAATTTCATCTGCGCGGAAAGTCACGTTAAATTACCTTAGCTAGAAATGTACTTTGATGTTTATGGTATTTACAATTACAGAAGTTCACAGTGACAAAATTTATCGCTCGGACTTCTGAGGGCAATTATGTTATGAATTACTGAGAGATGCAACTTGATCTAGATCCTTCGCTTCCTTTTCAGTTAGTTCGCCAAATTTTTGACCAGGTTAAGTGTAAAATTACAATTCTATGTAGTAGTAGTAACAGGGAGGTAGTACAGGTGTATTTAATCAGCAAATACTAAAAGAAGGTAAAGATTGTTGAGAAAAAATTATATCGTCGTTTTCTTGTGTAACATAGTTTAGCTTCCTCTTTGAAAGCGGCTGTAATTTCATAGCTGAGGTTGAAAACACCGATATTGCTTGTTTTGTTCATAGCAGCTTTAATAAATATGTCCTAATGGAAGATAGATATAGCTTGCAGACATCCGCTCAAAACTGGATCACTTCAGCGCCCTTTTTTCAAGGGTTGCCTGAATCTATTGTAGAAACAGCCCTCACTCATCTTGTTACCCGTACCCACCCTGCCAATCAAGTTATCCTGCTAGAAAATGACTGGGGTGGCTCCGTATATTTTATTATAGAAGGATGGGTGAAAATCCGTACCTACAATTTAGAAGGAAAAGAGGTAACGCTGAATATTATTGGGCATGGAGAATTATTTGGAGAAATGGCGGCACTGGATGAAGTCCCCCGTTCCACTGATGTAATTACTCTCACCCCAACAATGATAGGCAGTATGCCTGCTCAAGATTTCGTCAAGTTATTGCAAACAGAACCCTTAGCAGGACTTAGATTAGCGCAATTAATGGCGCGACGATTACGACAAGTAAATCGTCGTTTGCGTCTGCGAGAATCGGATAGTCAATCACGGGTAGCAGATACATTACTATTTTTGGCTGAAGGACAAGGTACGCGAGGAGAAACAGGTACAGAAATTCCTAATTTACCTCACCGGGAATTGAGCAGTTTGAGTGGACTGGCACGGGAAACAGTCACACGGGTACTGACAAGGTTGGAGAAAAAAGGCCTGATTCTACGGGAACAAGATGTTCTCTGTATCCCCGATGTTTCAGCTTTGGAAAAAATGATCATTTAACAGGGAACAGGGAACAGGGAACAGGGAACAGGGAACAGGGAACAGGGAACAGGGAACAGGGAACAGTGGGTAA
>NZ_JAYGHA010000013.1:92975-139014 GCF_034931405.1 Anabaena sp. UHCC 0451
GCCAAAACAGACATGATAGGTGTTTAAACAAACATGATATGAGTATTTTAGATTCTCTGCCAGATGAACCGGAAGAAGATCCATCCCCTGAATCATCAAATCTTAGTCATCAGTTAGAACCACAAAAACAATTAAAGCACTCCCAACTTAAGGTTGAGACACCGTTGAGAATGGTGGAAACGGCTTTTTTAGCCAGTACGGCCAGCTTGATTTGGTTCATTAATTTCTATTTTCCTTTTGGCCCAGTGCTACGAATATTTTTTCCAGTCCCCATCGCTTTAGTTTACTTGCGCTGGGGTAAACGTGCTGCATGGATGGCTGCTATTACTTCTGGGTTACTGTTGGCTGTACTGATGGGACCAGTTCGTAGTATGTTGTTTGTGATGCCTTTTGGCTTGATGGGTGTGCTATTGGGAGCAACGTGGCATCGTCGTGTACCGTGGATAGCATCAATTACTTTAGGTATGCTTTTGGGGACTTTAGGTGTGTTTTTCCGTTTATGGTTACTGTCGGTGCTATCTGGTGAAGATTTGTGGGTTTATGTGATTAACCAGGTGACAGAAATTATTGAATGGTTATTTCTAAAATTGCAAATATTGGCAACTCCAAGTGTGTTTTTTATTCAAGTAGGGGCAATGCTCTTGATTGCATTTAACAACTTGATTTACTTGTTTGTCGTACATCTGGTAGCATGGTTGCTTTTAGATCGTCTGGGAAATCCCATTCCCCGCCCCCCACGCTGGGTACAAGTGCTTATGGATTATGAAGGTTAGTGACTGGGGACTGGGTACTGGGTACTGGGTACTGGGGTGAATAACTTTCACCCGATTCCCGATTCCCGATTCCCGATTCCCGATTCCCGATTCCCGATTCCCAATCCCCAATCCCCAATCCCCTATGATTAAGATTTATACACAACTTGCACAGGGTGAAGCATGGGTAAGACGTTATCGTGGTAGTTTACCTGTGTTTGCTTGTGTTTTAGGTTTTACAGAAACTTGTTTAATTCCAGGTATTTCCGCAGCTGGTTTGACTCCAGATGATCGAAAATATACAGCTTGTGCTGATGCGGAGTTTTTGTATTATGGTGCAGCACATCAGCCTCAATATCCCCTGCCACCTTTGACTGCTGGCGCTTCCCCGGTGCTAATTTCTCGTGCTGTGGTAGCAGAACTAAATATACCTGTTTATTTATTTAATGCGGGTTTAGCCTCAATTCCATCTGTACCATTAATTGATTTGGGTGGCACGGTGGCTAGGTGTTTAAGTACAGGTGCAGCTATGGAAATAGGCACGGTAAAACATTTGCTAGAACAAGGTTTACTTTGGGGTTCTCAACTCAGTGCTAATAATCCACAGGGATATCTAATTTTAAGTGAGTGCGTTGTCGGTGGGACTACAACGGCTTTGGCAATTTTAACTGGGTTAGGTATTGATGCCGCAGGAAAAGTTAACAGCAGTCATGCTGTTTGTAATCATGTACAGAAACTTTCTGTAGTACAAGCTGGTCTGGAAAAATTTAACAGGTTTACTAATCCTCTGGAACTTGTGGCAGCGGTAGGTGATCCTATGCAAGTTGTGGTAGCTGGAATGGCGATCGCGGCTAGTCGTCGTTGTGGAGTTTTGCTGGCTGGTGGCACACAAATGCTGGCTGTTTATGCTTTATTGCAAGCGATCGCTCAAGCTTACGATTTATCTTGGCAACCAGAAGCAATAGTTATTGGTACAACTCGTTGGGTAGCAGAAGACACTACTGGAGCTACGGTTGATTTAGCCCTCAGCTTAGGCACAAATAGCATGATTCGAGGTCAAGAAACTCCGCCCCTACTAGCTACACAGTTAAGTTTTGCTAATTCTCGTTATCCCCAACTTCAAGCTTATGAGCAGGGTTTTGTTAAAGAAGGTGTTGGTGCAGGATCAGCCTGTATAGCCGCCTATCTAAGTCAAAATTGGCAGCAAGAACAACTTTTAACAGCTATCGAATCGCAATTTAAAGAATTAATTAATTCTTTGTCGCATTAATTGTTCTTCTAAAGCCGCAATGCGATTATATGCTGCTGTTAATTGCGCTGTTAGTCGTTGGAGTTGAATTTCTGGCGTTATTTGCTTATCTCCAGCTTGCAGATTCATCTCTGGATAAATCCCATCCATTAAGACATCCTTATGCTCTAAATCAGAAGTGAACCTCAGCGGATGTTTTAAGTTTAAAGGTTCAATTTCAAGATTTTCGGGATAGTTATCTGCTAGTTGTTTTTGCTCTAAAAAGCAGTCAGATAAACCCTGAGACAGTTTCCTGTCAAGGTTTTCAATCACATGATATAGAGCATCTACTTTATCTGTTAAAGTCAGTATTTGTTTTTGTAGTGACTCCATTTAATACCTTGATTCTAAAATAGTTTCTCTATGTTATTCAATTTACTGCTAATGTTAAAAATACTTATGATTTATTTAATCTTTCATATTTTTTTGCTGAGATGCTCAATAAATTATTAATTATTATATAGGACTCATATTTGAATTTTGAAAAAATCTAAGTATTTGTAGGGTGCGTCAGACTGCATAAATTCTATCAATAAACAGATTTGTTATATCTGACGCACCCTACGTATCGTTTCATAAATCAAATATTATCCCTCTATATGTTATGTATAGAAATTTATAAATGGTAAAAGTATTACCAAAAAACTGGGTTTAAAGCCCCGTCCTTCATTATCCCTTAATAAGTTAGATCAAGCATAGCCCCCTGCTCGGAAATAAGCAAGTTTTGGAAATGTAATTTTGGCAATAAGTACAATAAAATAGTGGGGCAAGATATGAATCGTTTGACAATTAAACATCAATGGATCGACGATCTTTTTTACTGGGTACAAGCGGACTAGCTATTTCTCAAATGCTGATTGGATGTGCTGGTAATAAACAGATAGCATTCAATGTCAAGTTATTAAAAGGTTCGATACCTGGTCATGTGGTTAATCAGTTTCGTAAAAGTTTGCAATCAGAATTAAATTTAAAGTTTGTCCCCATTAATCAGATTGATGATTTATTTAAACAGTTACAAACTTGGCAACAACCAGCAGCTAATAGTAAAGAAGGATGGAGGAGTTTTATTCCACTTAGTCAAAATCAAAAAGTATCTAAATCTGACTTGGTGACATTGGGAGATTATTGGTTAAAAGCAGCTATTGAACAGAAACTAATTCAACCACTAGAAACAGAACAAATTAAACAATGGTCGGCTTTAAATCAAAAGTGGCAACAACTAGTAAAACGGGATGAGCAAGGTAATTTAAATCCTCAAGGACAAGTTTGGGCTGCACCTTATCGCTGGGGTAATACAGTCATTGTTTATAATCGCGAAAAGTTGCAAAAATTTGATTGGCAGTTAAAAGATTGGGATGATTTATGGCGGAGTGAGTTGCGATCGCGAATTTCTCTTCTCAATCACCCCAGAGAAGTAATTGGTTTGGTTTTAAAGAAACTCGGAAAATCCTATAATACAGAAAATCTTGCTGAAATTACTTCCTTAGAAACGGAATTACAAACATTAAATGAACAAGTAAAATTTTATGATTCTACTACCTACCTAGAACCTCTCATCCTTGGAGATACTTGGTTAGCAGTGGGTTGGTCAAATGATGTTATACCTGCACTCAGTCGTTATCCCAAACTTAGTGCAGTAATTCCCCAATCAGGAACAGCAATTTGGGCAGACTTATGGGTACGACCGGCAGGAGTTGATAAAAATAATTTACTATCTGAATGGGTCAATTTTTGCTGGCAACCAAAAACAGCTAAGGAAATTACTATCTTGACTAAAACTAATACGCCAATTGTCACAAATATTACTGCTTCTGATATTTCAGAACCCTTACAAAACCTCTTATTAACTAATCAGGAATTGTTTGATAAAAGTGAATTTATCTTACCATTATCAGCAACAGCAATAAAGCAATATGAATCTTTATTTGCAAAAATGAAAAATCCAGCCTAATGCTGCTAAAAACTGATTTTTAATTACCAAATTTATCTAGAGTTTGACGTAAACCTATTTTACTCTGATTACTCATTTGGATATTGCATAAATCTGGCATTATATCCAGATTACAAGTGTAAGTTGCTAACATTTCTTTTTGATAATTGAAAACTCGGATATTATAGCCGAAGTTCCTAGCTGTGAGACCTAAGCGGTTGACAAATCTATACCTTTCCAGGTAATCTAATAAACTCCAAATTTGCTGATTCACGATCAAGTCCACACGAGCTAATTCTTGTTTAGAAGTTGGATATGCTATCCAGTTATCTAAAAGTTTGTTTTCAGAGGTTTCTTTTGCCCACCATAAACTAGGGATGGTTAAAGTTTCTGGGTTAATAGTATTAGCTGTGATTACAGAACCTTTGGGCTGAGTTAATAAATTTAGTTCTAGTGGTGCATTGGAAGGAAGGGGTATATTTTCATCAGCCCGTGAGGCTAGGATGGGTAACATAGAAAAAGCAGCTAGAGTCAAACTGAGTGTTAGTGACAGGGATTGCTGGGGAGTAATGAGCTTGTTTCTAGACATAAGTAAATTTGAAAAAACTATTGTATGTATTTATAATATATTTGATTTATATTAGGACTTACGCAAGTGCCACACCAAAAATCTGTTGTAGGGTGCGTCAGACTGCATAAATCCTACAAATAAACTTATTTTTGATATCTGACGCACCATACCAATATGCCAGTTGCGTCAGTCCTGTATATCCTTTTTTCTATAAAGGTGGTGGACTTTGTTTTGAGGACTTTGAAAATGCTGATTTCTGATAGCTAACTAGATATACTGCTAAACTGTTGTAGAATCCCAACAATCACTAATTATGCTGAAACGCTCTAAATTCGAGACAACACAGTCTCAGATAATGCACAAATCCGAGGAGCTTATTAGCGCCGCATCAAATCGCTATCGGATTACAGTTCAAGTAGCAAATCGTGCCAAGCGTCGGCGTTATGAAGACTTTGAAAATAATGAAGATGGCATGATGAAACCTGTACTCAGAGCAATTATTGAAATGTCTGATGAACTAACTCAGCCAGAAATTATCGGAGAATTGTAATTTATTGATGCTGGGAATTGGGTATTAATTTCCAGTTCCTAGCTTCTTGATGGTTATACTCCAAACGGCTTAATCATTTGATTCTATAGGTAGGGGTAATTCATGAATTACCCCTACACATCCAGGGTTTTCCTAATTTTAGAAAAGTCCAAGTCCTAACCGTATTTAGTATAAAAAAATGAAAAAGAAAAAACTTTTATTTTTACGCTTCAATTTAGGACTGATCATCACCTTAATAACAGTGAGTGTAATAGTTTTGGGTTTAGGAAACTCACATTTTCATAGCATTCCACCTGCTGTAGCGCAAAGAATTAGCCCTAGTGATGTTTGGCGATTAGTGTATCAGCAGTTACCAGACTTACCAAAACAAAACCAATATAGCAGTAAAGATACTGGGAAGGTTGCCGAAAATAACACCCTAGCTAGTCGATTGATTCGCTATCACATTTATGTTAAAGGTAGATCCCCTATATATCGCTTAGATTGGAAACTAACTTTGGCTGATTATTTGGATGCAAATGAAACAATATATGAAGCATCTTATCCTGGTAATGATTCTTTAAAGCAAAATCCGCTAGACGGCGATCGCACCACCATAAAAAAACTTACTCGCAATCAACGCAATAACCTGGTACAAACCTTGGTTGATATATTTAACACAGGGAACAAGGAACAGGGAACAGGGAACAGGTGACTGGGGGAGAATAGCTAATGACTAATAACTAATAACTAATGACTAATAACTAATGACTAATGACTAATGACTAATAACTAATGCAAAAAGTGATTAAAAGCGGAACTGGTTGGCGTATAGGGTGGAACCCAGACGCACCAGAATTTAAAGGTTTAGTTGGTACAGATAGTTGGGCAATTGAATTAACCGAAATTGAATTAAACGACTTTTGCCGCTTATTAAATCAGCTTGCAGATACCATGAAGCATTTGTCCGCAGAATTAATGGATGAAGAAAAAATCGCCTGTGAAGCCGAAAGCGATTTATTATGGATGGAGGTAGAAGGCTATCCCCACTCCTATAGTCTGCGTTTCATCGTTAATACAGGGCGATGTGCAGAAGGACAATGGGATGCTAATGCTATACCGGGTTTAGTGCAAGCTACAGGAATGCTGAAAGTTTTTTGATAAAAGGCTTGCTATTTTTTAGAACCTTGTGTTATTCTCGTAAGAGTGACTTAATTAAGTTTAGATTCACAAATTTGGAGAAAATCCCCAATCTAAAACCTAAAATTGAGAATCTAAAAATTAAGTGAACGGGGCGTAGCGCAGCTTGGTAGCGCGCCACTTTGGGGTAGTGGAGGTCGTGGGTTCGAATCCCGCCGCTCCGATTTGGAAAATTAATAAAGAATTGTTTCAGTGACAACACCCTGTAATGGTTTATCCCAATTATCACAGGGTAGTTGGGCGAAATACGCAAAATCAAAAACTACTCCCATCGTTGGTATTTTAGACCAAGCGGGAGAACTCAATAAACGGTCATAATATCCACCACCATAACCTAAACGGTATCCTTGGCGATCGCAAGCCACACAGGGAACAAGAATTAAATCGACTTCTGTAGGGTCTATAATTGGTGCTTCTGGGTGTGGTTCAGTAATACCATAATCACCAATGTGAAGTATATCATCAGGTTGCCATAAGTGCCAGGATAGAGACTTACCAACACAACGGGGAAAACCCCAACGACGCTGAGAGTCGGTAAACACGGGACTAAGATCAGGTTCTTGACGAAAGCTGAAATAGGCCAGTATGGTGGTTGCTTGGGTAAATAAAAGTGAATTTTGGAGTTGTTCAGAAATGCGATCGCTCTTTTGTTTCCATTCTTGAACAGTCATAGATTGACGTGTTTTGAGCAACTTACGGCGAAGTTCCGTTTTGTTTAGTTGTGAATCTATTTTTAGCAATGTGAAGTTTTCGATGTTTTTAATATCTGCTATATATCTCGTTCCCATACTCTGTATGGGAATGAATTCTCAAGGCTCTGCCTTTGATAATACCAGAGTCAGAGCCTCTGTGATGACATTCCCAGTCGGAGACTGGGAACGAGATAACGAGATATATTGAACTAAGCAGCGTTTTGACGATACCACTCAATGGTATTTTTTAGCCCTTCTTCAAAGCTTACCTGAGCAGTAAAACCAAAAGCTTCCTTAGCTTTCTCAGTATCTAAACAGCGTCGTGGTTGTCCGTTGGGTTTGTCGGTTTCCCAAACAATTTCCCCTTCATACTCCATCAAATCACAAATCAGATTAATCAAATCCTTGATCGAGATTTCATAACCTGTCCCCAAATTAATTGGTTCAGAGTCGTTATAGGAAGTCGTACCCATAACAATACCCCGTGCAGCATCTGTAGAATAGAGAAACTCGCGGGTAGGAGAACCATCACCCCAAACAGGAAGTTGCTTATCTCCCTTAACTTGCGCTTCGTGAACCTTGCGGATCAAAGCTGGAATAACATGAGAACTACTGGGGTTAAAGTTATCTTCAGGACCGTATAGGTTCACAGGTAGTAGATAAATACCATTAAAACCGTACTGCTGACGGTAAGATTGCAGTTGTACTAAAAGAGCCTTCTTAGCTACTCCATAGGGAGCATTAGTTTCTTCTGGATAGCCATTCCACAGGTCTTCTTCTTTAAAAGGGACTGGGGTAAATTTAGGATAAGCGCAGATAGTACCAACACAGACGAATTTTTCTAAACCTGCTTGATAGGCAGCATGAATTAGCTGAGTTCCCATCATCAAGTTATCGTAAAACAACTCTGCGGGTTTTGCGCGGTTTAGACCAATTCCACCGACATGGGCAGCTAAGTGAATGACAATATCTTGTTGGTCAACTGCACGTTGGCAATTTTCCCAAACTCGCAAATCACAATCATGCGATCGCGTGACTGTAATTTTATCACGGTCAGCCCCAGCTTTGGATAGTTGATCTATCACTTGACGGCCTAGAAAGCCTGAACCACCAGTGACAAGAATGCGTTTATTTTTTAGCTCTAAGCCAGTCATTCGATTTTGGATTTTAGATTTTGGATTCATTCTGCGGAAGTTAGAGGGGTTGATTAACATCAATGAACTATCAATCATAGTTTTACCCCTGGTGGTTTAAATCAAAAGTGGAGAGCGCCTAATTCCTGACGGATAGTAGCAATATCTTGGGGTTGTAGTGAACCATTGCCATTAGGCGAAGTGTGACCCAATGCCTGTAAGTCAGCTTCTACCATCAATGCTACCAGTTCTTTAAAGGTTACTGAAGGTTTCCAGCCTAACTTTTGCTGTACCTTAGTAGGATCACCAATTAACAAATCTACTTCCGCCGGTCTTAAATACCGTTGATCAAATTCCACATAATCTTCCCAGTTGAGATTCACATAACCAAATGCTAATTCCAGAAACTCCTTAACTGAGTGAGTTTCACCAGTAGCAACCACGTAATCATCTGGCTGTTCTTGTTGCAACATCAGCCACATGGCTTTGACGTAATCTTTGGCATAACCCCAGTCCCGCTTGGAATCCAGATTGCCCATATAAATACTTTTCTGTTTACCAGCGACAATACGCGCAACTGCTCTAGTGATTTTTCGAGTCACAAATGTTTCACCACGTCGGGGAGATTCATGATTAAAAAGAATGCCATTACAAGCAAACAAATTGTAAGATTCTCGATAATTGATTGTTTGCCAGTGAGCGTAAACTTTAGCACACGCGTAAGGACTGCGGGGATAAAAAGGTGTGGTTTCATTTTGGGGTACTGCTTGCACTAAGCCATACATTTCTGAAGAACCGGCTTGGTAAAATTTGACTTGAATCCCTGTGCGTTGTTGATAGTCACGGATAGCTTCTAATAAGCGTAGAGTTCCCATGCCTACCGCATCTACTGTATATTCTGGTGAATCAAAGCTGACTCTGACATGAGATTGAGCGCCCAGGTTATAAATTTCTGTAGGCTTAACTTCTTCTAAAATCCGGCGCAGTGTAGTACCGTCTGTCAAGTCACCATAGTGAAGTAACAATTTTACACCCTCTTTATGAGGATCTTCGTAAATATGGTCAATGCGGTCTGTATTAAATGTGGAGGTACGGCGAATAATCCCGTGAACTTCATAACCGTTTTCTAGTAAAAATTCACTCAAATATGAACCATCTTGACCGGTGATACCAGTAATCAAGGCTCGTTTTTGTTCAGTCATATCTAATTATTCCTTGATTTTGATGTTGTAAAATTTACAGACTATCTCAGGCAAATCAGCAAGTCATTACTAAAATTGCCTGATGATAAATATACAAGCCTTAATTGCTATCGAAACTTAAATGTAAACCAATATACTGAATAAAAAGCACTTTAACAAGTAAGCTTCTGATTATCTAAATCAAAATTATTAGTATAATTTGATAATTATTCTGAATTTTGTCCCAAATTTCATTAATTATAGATTTTTATGAAGATTCCATAAAATTTACAACAGAAGCCAGCAGTCAGTAGTCCTTAGAAAAAGAAAGCCGGAGGAAAGACTGAACTCCTGATAGCGGAGCGTGGCGTAAGCCATACTCCTGATAGCGGAGCGTGGCGTAAGCCATACTCTATCAATATGCTCCGTTATTTTTAGGTATGATGACTACATCTATTGTTTTCAGGATAATCCGTAAATCCAGCCCAAAATTCCTGAATTTGACATATTGTAGGTCTATTTGAACTCGCCGGGGGTAAGGAATATCATTACGTCCAGAAACTTGCCACAATCCAGTAATTCCTGGACGAATGGTTAAAATTTCATCAATGTGACAGCCATATTTTGGTAATTCTTCAGATACTAAAGGGCGTGGGCCAACAACACTCATATCCCCTTTTAAAACGTTCCAAAACTGAGGAAATTCATCTAAACTGGTAATTCGTAGGAAGTGACCTATTTTAGTAATTCGAGGGTCTTGTTTGAGTTTAAAAGTGGTGGTAAATTCCTGGCGCAACTCCGGGGATGTTTCCATCATTTGAGCAAGGATTTCGTCTGCATTAGTCACCATTGTGCGGAATTTAATGCATTTAAAACGGCGATAGTTTTTACCAACCCGTTCTTGGATATAAAAAATCGGACCTTCTGAACTGATAGCAATCAGTAAGGCCAAGATTATGTATATCGGGAAAAACAAGATCAAAACCGACAGTGAAAACGCAATATCGAACAGTCGTTTGGCAAACTCTCCGTTTAAACCTTGTAAAACCAAACCTCTAGGTTGTAACTGGGGAGGTTTAGGTTTTTGTCCACGTTTTGCTAAAGTACGCGTTGAGGCACTAGCATCTTTACGTGGATATCGCTTGCCGGAGAGGAGTGAACTCTGGGCAGTCATCATACTCCTTAATAATCCACACCACACATAGTCCCGATCTTAAAGCTAAAAGGCAGTGATTCTGGGGTAAAATTCCCAAAAGCCTGGAAAATAAATCCAAAAATCCTGACTATTACCTCAGGGAAGGTCTTTCTTCTTGACACTGATTAAGAAAATCTAGATAGCGATCTGCAAAAACCTGTGTAGAAAACTGAGTTGCGTGCAATTTTATATACTCATATTTTAAACAATCCTGATAGGCTTCAAATTTTTCTACCGCATCAACTAAAGCTGTTACGGTTTGTTCTTTAAAGAATATACCTGTTCCTGTCTCCATACAAGTACGAATATCTCGCACGGTTTCTAAAGCACCACCAGCACCGTAAGCAATAACTGGAGTGCCACAAGCTTGTGCTTCTACCAAAGCAATGCCAAAATCCTCACAGGCTGCATATATGAAAGCTTTAGCATGAGACATATATGTTTTTACCACATTCTCTGGTTGCCATCCAAGTATTTGGATATGAGGATTTGCGATCGCTTGCAGATTTTTCATTTCCGGTCCTGTACCAATCACAACCAATGGTCGTTTTAGCTGATTAAAAGCCTGGACAATCAAGGATACTTGTTTGTAACTAACTAATCGGGAAACGATCAGATAAAAATCTTCCTTGTCAGGGGAAAACGGCAAGTTTTCGATATTTACTGGTGGGTAAATGACTTTTGCTGCTCGTCGATAACAACGCCAAATCCGCCGGGCTGTATGCTGGGAGTTGGCAATAAAGTAATCAACGCGGTTGGCGCTCAATACATCCCATTGACGTAAACTGTGCAACAAATATCTTGTTATCCATCCCATCCCGCCTTTTCCTAGTTTGCTTTGGTTGAGATAATCAAAGGTCAAGTCCCAAGCATAACGCATTGGACTATGGCAGTAACAGATATGCAGTTGATCAGGATTGGTCAGAATGCCTTTGGCTACTGCATGGGATGAAGACAGAATGACATCATATTGGCGCAAATCTAGTTGTTCAATTGCCAATGGCAACAAAGGTAGGTATTTTTGTACACCTTGGCGGGCTAATGGTAAATGCTGAAGAAAGGTCTTACCAATCTGACGCTTGTAGAGATAACTTTCAGGATTGCTGGATTCAAAATCTATCAGGGCATATAAATCAGCATCAATGTGATTTAAAATTTCTCTGACTACGAGTTCTGAACCTCCTGTGGCTTTGGGTGTAAGCCACTCATGAACTAAAGCATATTTCAAAGGCACAACTAAGTTTACGGGGACTGGGGACTGGGGATTGGGGATTGGGGACTGGGGACTGGGGACAAAAATTTTAGATTTTAGATTTTAGATTGGAGTTCGTGAAATACAATCCAAAATCCAAAATCCAAAATCCAAAATCCAAAATTGTATCACCAATCACCAATTCCCTGTTGTTCTTGATTAAGTAGGAGAAGCTATCCTACCAAAAGATGTTCCACGATGATACTGCAACCTGATAACCTCAAAGACAAGGGTGATTTTGCCACCCAAGTTACTGAGGAATTGGGATTTTATGCGTATTCTGGTTATTGGTGGAACTCGGTTTATTGGTGTCTACTTGACTCAGCTACTGGTGGAAGCTGGACATGAGGTGGTGTTGTTCAACCGTGGTAATCATCCAGCACCTGATGGTGTAGGACAAATTATAGGCGATCGCACTGACTCTAGCCAATTAAAAGCCAAGTTATCACAAGAAACCTTTGATGTCATTTTTGACAATAATGGTCGGGAACTTGCTGATACTCAACCGTTGGCGGAAATTTTTCACGGACGGGTAAAACATTTTGTTTATATGAGTTCGGCGGGGGTATATCTGAAATCTGATCAAATGCCCCATATTGAAGGTGATACTGTTGATCCGAAGAGTCGTCACAAGGGTAAGCATGAGACGGAAGCTTACTTACAACAGTTGGGAATACCTTTTACTTCGATTCGTCCGACTTATATTTACGGACCACAGAATTATAATCCTTTAGAAAGCTGGTTTTTTGATAGAATTGTCCGCGATCGCCCAATTCCGATTCCTGGAAATGGGATGCACTTTACCCAACTAGGTCATGTTCAGGATTTAGCACAGGCCATGGTGCAGGTAATTGGTAATGAAAAAGCCATTGGACAGATTTATAATATTTCAGGCAATCGCTTTGTCACTTTCGATGGTTTAGCCCGTGCTTGTGCTGTTGCTGCTGGTAAATCTGCCGATGATCTGAAAATCGTCCATTACGATCCGAAAAAGTTTGATTTCGGCAAACGTAAAGCTTTCCCCATGCGCGTACAACACTTTTTTGCATCAGTAAATAAAGCCATGACAGAATTAAATTGGCAACCGAAATATGATTTAATTTCCGGTTTACAAGATTCTTGGCAAAATGACTTTTTAGCCAGTGGTGCAGATAAAATAGAAGTTGATTTTTCCGTAGATGATGAGATTTTGAAAGCCGTGTAATTTATTTTTATCAAACAGGGTTTAGCAATGCTAAACCCTTAAAAAACCGTATTTTTAAAATCTCCTTAACCAATTCAAATAAACAAACTTGGAGAAACTTTAAAATATTCTCCCAAAGCTTTTGCTTGTGCTTTACTAATTGAACGTTTACCGTTGACAACTTCTGAAATCACACCGCTGCTAGAACCAAGAATACGTACTAAATCAGCTTGACGAATTCCGCTAGATTCCATGATGTGTTGCAAAATTTCATGAGGAGTAGATTTATCCATAGGATAATTTTCTTCCTCATAATCTTCAATTAGTTTGACAATCAATTTGTCTAAAAGTCGCTCCTCTGGAGTAAGATTATTTTTAAAAGTTAGAAATTCGGCAACTTTTAAAAAACGTTCATACTCCTCTTCTGTTTCAATTACTTTAGGAACGATTTCTGCTAGTAATTGAATATAAGCATCAGTATCAAAAGTAAGGGTCATTTTTCCACTTATTTTTACTATATTCGGCGTGAGTTAACAAGTATTTGTAGTACACCGTTTGATCTTCATAATCTATTGCTACAATGAGACGGTAATTATTACCTTTGATGTTAAAGACGGTAAAATTACCAACTGCTTCAGCATCACGGTAAATTTTCTTAACATCATCTAAAGTTTGCCATTCTGCTTTCTTAACAATTGCATTCCAATCTTCAATTTGTTTTTTGATATTGGGATACTTAGCTGCTTCATCGCGGAGGTCGCGAATGTGAATTAAATGCATTGATATACGTCCTGTTTATTGTGATTCCTAAATTCATGTGATTTTTCTCCTTAGCGGGTGTAATTATCCTCTCATTTTGAGAGTGAAATGTCAAGAGGTAATTTTTCCATTTATTTATGACTCACGAAAAATCTCTCTCAAACCCTCTTTTCTCTGCGTCCTCTGCGCCTCTGCGGTTCGTTATTCCAAAATCTTGACACCCAACGAACATCAAAGTATAATAAGCATCGAATAGAAGGGGAGTAGCTGCTGGCAAAAAAGCCAGTACATTTGAATCAACATACTGGCGATGAGCCTGGTTCAGATGGCGAATAACAAAGTATTTGAAAGCGAGACCTTCACTGAGTTCACACAAAAAGAGTGTGTGAGCTTCAGTGAGGTCATAAAACACTCATTAGAAGCTCCACACAGGTAAAAAATCCTACAGGAGCTAGAGAGAGTGTTAACAGCATTTACGGCAGGTTTAGTTTTAATTACCATTTCCGAGTTAGGTGATAAAACCTTTTTTATCGCTGTAATTTTGTCAATGCAGCACCCACGACGGGTAGTGTTTGCTGGTGTGACAGCAGCATTAGCAGCAATGACAGTTTTATCAGTGATATTTGGGCAGATTCTGTCAGCTTTAACACAGGGTTCAGAAATTTATGTTCATTATGCCAAAATAGTTTTATTTATAGCCTTTGGCTTAAAACTGCTCTATGATGCCAGTAAAATGACCGCTAAAGCTGAAAAAGAAGTCATAGAAGAAGCAAAAGAAGCAGTAGAAAAGGCAGAATTAGACAGTCAGCAGAAAAGCTTATGGTCAATATTACTTAAATCGTTTGTATTGACATTTATAGCAGAGTGGGGCGATCGCACACAAATAGCCACCATTGCCCTAGCAGCTAGTAACAACCCCATTGGTGTAACGTTAGGAGCAACTTTAGGACACGCAATTTGTACAGCGATCGCCGTCATCGGTGGTAAATTAATTGCAGGTAAAATTTCCGAAAAACAAATAACCCTCCTGGGAGGCATTTTATTTATTATCTTCGGTATCATCGCCGCCATAGAAGGAAGCTAGGAGGCAGAAGGCAGGAGGTAGAATTAAATTTCCTCCCCATCTCCCCATCTCCCCACCTTCATAGATTTACGGTGTACTTGTTGGTGAAGCTGTGGGAGTAGGAGTAGGTATTGCAGCTGCTTTATTAATTTCATCTTTATACTGAGCAGGAGCTAAAGCTGTGGCGCTATCAAATAAAGGTTTTGCTTCATCAACCTTACCCTGTTCTTTTAAAAGCATAGCCTTTGCTAACACGGGACGAAAATCCTGGGGATCTTTCTTAATTGCTTGTTCATATATAGAAATAGCTTGAGTATCGTTTTTCTGTAAAGCGTACACACTACCCAAAAGCACTTGTACAGCAACTATATCAACACTTCCAGGCTGAATTGTATTGGCTTGGGCAGCAGTAGATAGAGTTTCCTGCAACAAGCCAATAGCAGCTTCTGGGCGTTCCTGATTGAGTTGTAAATTCACCATTCCCTGTAAAGCTTTGAGATCACCAGGTTTTGTTGCTAAAATCGAGCGATAAGTTTGTGCTGCTCCTTCCTTGTCGCCAATTTGCTGCTTTGCTTGCGCCAGTAACACAGCATACTCCGACTGTTGTGGATTCAATTTAGCCAACTTCTCTAAAGGTTCAATTACCGCTTGAATATCAGCGGGTTTAACTTCACCTCTGCCTTTTTGACTGAGTAATTGTAACCGTGCTTGTAAAAGTCCCTTGAGTGCGGCTTGATTTTCTGGTTCTCGTTGCAAAACCAGTTCATAACCCCGAACTTCATCTGCCAATTTTGACTTTTGCTCAGATGAACTAGAATTAGTAGGGTTGCTGGTCGTATTTTGCCCTACTTGTTGTTGGGAATCATTGAAAGCCCCAATTATGGGTATCAGAGAAACCCCAATAAAAGCGGCAACTGCCAGAACTAAGACAACCTGAATTATCCACCGATTACGAGGTTGAGACACAGTTTTTTCCCTTTTGATAAATTTGAACAAGATGTATCGAAATCAATATTTACACAAATCACAAAGTTAAAATTTTCCAAAACTTTGCGGAATACGGTTATTTGACTGTGAATTTTATAACAAATAACTATCTAGACTGCTAAAGTAAGTGATGACTTTAGGAGGAGCATTCAGAATTGTAGCTATGCTATGCTTCCGAAACTAGTGTAAAGGCGTTAAATGACACATTTAGTCTCTAAATGCGAAATTTCGCGCCTTTGTGTTCGCACAGCGCACTCTAGAATGGCTAGATTGAAAGGAAATATACTTTTATTCAGCCATACAAACGCTCTTTCCATCTGCCTTTGTAAAATCCCACAATAATGGGATGTGTCTCCGCCTCAAGGAGTTTTATGAATTCCGACCTGATGCCGTCTCCTGAATCCGCTAATTCTACAGCCTCTAACCAGGCTCCAACTAAAATTGACTTAACAGATAGGTCATCGAAACCTGATCGTTCACCCGTTAACCCTAGCGAGACTGATACCAATGGGAATTTAGCCAGTCGGCAACAACCGATTCCACCTCCCAGCGAACCAATGCAGTATCGAGCAATCGGGTTAGTCCGGGGGCGCTACTCTGCCAGCAGTGAACAATTTACCCAAGGAACATTGATAACTGCTGATGGTGTAGAACTCAATGCCGTCCTTTTAGGTCGAATTATGAGTTTGGTCAAAAATCACCTAGACCTGGAAAAAGAACATCTATGGGTAGTTTATCCCCGTACTAGACAAGAAAATGACTCACTGCACATCCAAATCGTCGGAGTTTGGGAGCCAGAAAATCTGGCTAAAAATTCTCCAGACGAGGATGGCAAAAATTCGGGTTCACAAGTTTTAGAGAGACCCGAAAATGGTATCGCTAAGAAATCTGCTCGCCAAAAGCCAGCTAAAGAAGAAATTTCCCAACCCCCAAAAACATCATCAGAACTTCCTGATGGTGACTTTTCCGTGCGTGGTGAGGTAGTCTACCAATCTTTTGACGCTAGAAGTTTGGTGGTTAAAATTAAACAGGCTGCACGGAAACCAACTGACAAACCTAAATATTTTAAGTTGAAAATGCGGGGTGTGCTGGCTACCAAAGCGGTAGGCAAGTTTTGGGATTTCAAAGTTAAGCGCGAAGCTGATGTATTAGTGGTAGAAAATGCGGAAGCGATCGCTGATTTGCCCAAAAAACGTAAACCTCCATTCAGAAGTGGTCCTCGATCTGGTGGTGGTCCTTCGAGAAGGCCATTCCCTCCCAGACGCAGTGGGGAAGAAACTCCACGTCCGATCAAGAAAATAGGTGGTGAACCCGTTGCGGTTTCTAAACCTTTACCAAAAGCCCCTGCTCCCAAGCCAGTGAAGAAGCCGAAACCCCAGGAGTAGGGACTGGGGACTGGGGACTGGGGACTGGGAACTGGGAACTGGGAACTGGGAACTGGGAACTGGGGACTGGGTAATCAATTTTATCTTTCCCAATCAATCCCCAATCACCAATCACCAATCCCCAATCACCAATCCCCAATCCCCATTAAAAGTCAGTCCAACGGTCTTGGGGTAAAAAAGCACGATCCATTGGAATGGGGGAAACTGGCTCTGTGAGGGTAAATGTGCCTGCTTCTATCCACTGTTTCAACTCTAAAGCAACTTGCCGTGAGAGAAACATACTGGCTAAAGGAGCAACACGCACAGCTTTACCCTCTATGGTGATCTTTCCCGATTTGAGTTGAGCATAACTGACTAAACCAAAGGTAGGACGAACGCGTCGAGGAATGGAAAAGTCTACTATTGGCGCTACTAAGTCTTTATCTAGGACAGCACAATGTTCAATTACGGTTTCATTTAAAACTGGAAGTGGTACACCGACACCCAACATTAAAGCAGGTCCATAACTTTTGAAGTAGCAACCCCGTACCCAACGAGCATCCATTTGTTTAGCATCACCAATTAAGGCTAAAGTGGCAGAAGGTCCAATGGGTGTGCGATTGGCTAACCGCTTTTGTAAGGGGAAGTGTTGCGTACCTTCCCAAGCTACATAACCAATTCCACCACCTAAGAATATTTTTGTGCCAATGCCGATCAGTTGTAAATCGGGGTCATTGAATAAGGGGGAAATTGCACCAGGGTTTGAGTAAACTGCATTACCTAAGCGGGGTTGGAGCGGTCCTAGATAGGTATGAAGTGGGCGCTCGCCTCCATTGACCCCAATAATAAAATTTTGATAAAGATTGCGCGGATTAAATAAATAAAACTGATTGATGGTATCACGAGTCACACTGGTTTCAAAAGTTGCCCTGGGGTAACAATCGGTAACTTGTCCTAAAGCTCGTACTTGTACAGGTTTACCAGCAATTAAATCCTCGATCACATGGCCACCACCACGTTCTCGCAGTTCTTCCCCATCCATCGTTTCTACAGCACAACTAGCACCCAAGTATAAATCTACCGCCCCAAAACCAGAGTATGCTGGCACACCATCTAACCAGCAACGCCGAATTTTAATAGGTGGGTCTGTATGTCCTAAATTAATAATTGCACCGCTTGATTCCATGGGTTCAAAGGTGCCAGTAGTAATAACATCAACTTCTTTTGCAGCTTTGGTGACACCGATTTCTGTTACTCGTGTTTTTAAGTCTTCAACCGTCCACACTACGGCACGTTTCTGGCTGATTTTTTCATTAATTTCGGCAATGGTTCGCATTTTTATCAGTGGGAACAGGGAACAGGGAACAGGGAACAGGGAACAGGGAACAGGGGAAGAAAATTTTAGATTTTAGATTTTAGATTGGAACTAATTAAAGAAAATCCAAAATCCAAAATTCAGAAATCCTGCCTACTGCCTCTTTAATTAATACAAAATGATGTCTAACTTACCAGCAGAACATTTACGAGTCCGAGATATTGGCGAACAAGGTCTTTTAGAGAGATTACAACACTTCTGTCCTTCAGAGGTGATTGGTGATGATGCAGCAGTTTTGGTGACAAAATCAGAACAATCTTTGGTAGTCACCACGGATATGTTGGTTGATGGTGTGCATTTTAGTGATGTCACCACTTCCCCAGAGGATGCTGGTTGGCGTGCAGCAGCAGCGAATTTATCAGATTTAGCGGCTATGGGTGCTTTTCCTTTGGGTATCACCGTCGGACTGGGTTTACCTGGAGATGTTACCGTTCAATGGGTGGAAAGACTGTATCAAGGAATGACAGAATGTTTGCAAAAGTACAATGTGCCAATAGTTGGTGGTGATATTGTGCGATCGCCTATCACAACTTTAGCAATTACTGCCTTTGGTCAAGTCAACCCCAATTTTATTATCCGTCGTGCCACTGCTCAAGTCGGAGATGCCATTGTCGTCACAGGTATTCATGGAGCTTCCCGTGGGGGCTTAGAATTGCTCTTACAGCCGGAAATAGGTCAGAACCTCACAACCGCAGAAAAGACGGCTTTAATCACAGCACACCAGCGCCCCAACCCCCGTTTAGATGTCATACCTATCTTGTGGGAAATCGTAGAATCTCAATCCAAAATCCAAAATCTAAAATCTAAAATTGCTGGTATGGACAGCAGCGATGGTTTAGCCGATGCTGTATTACAAATTTGCTGTGCGAGTAAAGTAGGCGCTATTTTAGAACCAAGCAAAATCCCTTTACCATCAGTTTTTCATCAATGGCTCACACCAGAGCGATCGCTACATTATGCCCTATACGGTGGTGAAGATTTTGAATTAGTCCTGTGTTTACCACCAGAAGCCGCATTAATATTAGTTCAGAAATTAGGTACAGGTGCAGCTATTATCGGCACAATTATATCAGGATCAGCGGTAATATTACACCATAAAAATGAAGAAATCCCCGACCAAGGATTAAGTCTCAGTCAGGGATTTCAACATTTTACTTAGGTAATAGGTAATGGGTAATGGGTAATTGGTAATTGGTAATTGCTAAGAATAAACTCTGGCATGAGTGTCTTTTGCCTTTCGCCTCTTGCCTTTTGCCTTCTTACTGTCACCTGTCACCTAACTACGCCCACTTGGAAGCTACTAATTCAGCCAAGTCCAGAACGCGTTGGCTATAACCCCATTCATTGTCATACCATGCCATGACTTTTACCATGTCATTACCCATGACTATAGTTAAGTTGGCATCAACAATAGAAGACTCATTTGTACCTTGATAATCAGAAGATACAAGTTGAAGTTCGCTATATCCTAAAATGCCTTTAAGTGGACCTTCAGCAGCATCTTTCAAAGCTTGGTTAACTTCTTCAGTAATAGTGCGCTTCTCGGTCTGAACGACAAAATCCACCATTGACACATTAGGGGTAGGTACCCGTAAAGCCACACCGTTCAACTTACCCTTTAAATCTGGTAATACCAAAGCTACTGCTTTTGCTGCACCAGTAGAAGTAGGAACAATGTTAATAGCTGCTGCTCTTGCCCGACGCAAATCACGGTGAGAAGCGTCTAATAAACGCTGGTCTCCAGTATAGCTGTGGGTAGTAGTCATTGTGCCTTTGATGATGCCAAATTTCTCATTTAACACCTTAGCAATGGGAGCCAAACAGTTAGTAGTACAGCTGGCATTACTAATGATGTTATGTAGGTTGTGATCATAATCATGATGATTCACACCCATCACAAAAGTACCATCTTCATTTTTACCAGGGGCAGTAATCAGAACCTTCTTAGCACCAGCATTGACGTGCCTCATTGCCCCTTCTTTGCTGGTAAAAACACCAGTTGATTCAATAATCAGGTCAATGTCCCACTCTTTCCAGGGCAAGTTATCTGGGTTGCGATCAGATACGCATTTAATGGTATTACCGTTAACGGTGATGGAATTATCATCAGCACTAATGTCGGCATTTTGTAACCGCCCTAGCATGGAATCATATCTAAGGAGGTGAGCATTGGTTCTAGGGTCGGAGGTGTCATTGATAGCCACAAGCTCAATTTGGCTATTCTCTCTACCTACCCAGCAGCGTGCGAAGTTCCGTCCAATGCGCCCGAAACCGTTGATTGCAACTCTAATCACAGTGTCTTGCCCTCTGTATTTATGCCTATAAGTTGATATCGTTGACCCCAATCATATCGCAAAGGGGGGGAGTGTTTATAACTATAAAGTGTTAGATCCAAAAAAAAACACAGAATTTATTCAGAATTATTTGAGTACAGGTTGTGAGTGGCTATGTAAAGTCCAACCTGTTCTGGCAATAAATCATCAGTTGAATGGCCTAGACGACAAAGTTCACGGATAATACTTGACGAAACTCTAACTAAAGGTGTATGCAGTAATTGCCAATGAATGATATGAGATTTTTCTCTAAATTTTTTTTCAACTTGCTTGCAGATTATCTCACTTTGAGCTATAGTCTCACCACCTACTAGTCGGGGTGCAATTAGCCAATCACACATTTGCGCTAGTTCATAGCCACGATACCAACGGGGCAAAGTTTGGAAAGTATCCAAACCTACAATCCAGTACCAATGAGTATTTGGATAACAAGCAGATAAGTTGATCAGGGTGTTGATAGCGTAAGAAGTCCCAGAGCGTTCACTCTCCATGAGTGAGACAGTAAAGGCTGGGTCATTTCTCGTGGCTAATTTTAGCATTGCTACCCGATGCTCAAACAGTGAAGCTTGTTTATGAGGAGGATTTTTTGAGGGTATCCAAATTACCTGTTCAAGATGTAATTGAGCCAAAGCCGTTTTGGCTACGAGCAGGTGTCCCCAGTGAACTGGGTCAAATGTACCTCCAAAAATTGCAAGTTGCTGCATCCAGTCCAGAAATTAGGGATTCGGTTAAATGTCAGTAAAATATCCAGTTAAAACATCTTGACCCGGACTACTATGTTGAGTCTGGGAACTTCATGCTGCAACTAGTTGAATAATATTTTCACTGCCAATGTACTATTGTAGTCAATTCACCAACTGGGCAGATACAGTTTCAAATCAGATTTACAATTCAAACACCTCCGTAGTCACTTGTAGTAAAGCAACAAAGGATATGTATTTAAGATTACAGGAATTTTTTTCCCGATGTCACTACAGTTTTCAGAATAATCATAAGAAGATAACAGAAATAGATCTATTCTCTCACCGAGGGAATATCTTCCTAAACAAGCACAAACAAAGTAAAAAATTAACTCTTTATTCAGATATGAAAATCTTACAGGAGCAGTATCTGTAAAAATCAAAATCCTGTTATGATACGCGTGTCTTATGTGAACATTTTGTGGTGTGGTGTCAGAGGAACAAAAGATGAATAAGTATATAGATTTTAGTGGTAGACCATTTCATTTCATTGGGATTGGCGGTATCGGAATGTCTGCTCTGGCGTATGTATTGACAAAACGTCAATTACCAGTATCCGGTTCTGATTTACGACCTAGCCAAATTACCCGTAAGTTGGAATCTCTGGGCGCTCACATTTTTAGTAGACAAGAAGCCAGCAATCTTGAGTTCTTTCGTCCTCAAGTATTAGCTAGGGAAACATTATTAAATTCACCAGAACAATTGCCTGTAGAAAAGACAATTCTACCCCAAGTAATTTGTTCAACAGCTATTAACACTAGTAACTTGGAATACAAAGCAGCTATTGAATTAGGCTGCCCAATTTTACATCGTTCCGATGTCCTAGCGGCTTTGATTGCTGATTACTATAGCATTGCTGTAGCAGGAACTCATGGTAAAACTACAACTAGTAGTATGATAGGTTATATGCTATTGCAAGCGGGACTTGACCCAACAATTTTGGTGGGTGGAGAAGTCAACGCTTGGGAAGGGAATGCTCGATTAGGGGAAAGTAAGTATCTAGTAGCTGAAGCCGATGAATCGGATGGTTCTTTGATTAAACACGCCCCAGCAATTGGAATTATTACCAATATTGAACTCGATCATCCCGACCACTATGAAACATTAGAAGAAGTAGTAGAGATTTTCCAAAAATTTGCTCAAAGTTGCCAAATTCTGATCGGCAGCATTGATTGTGAAACAGTGCGAGAACGTCTAAAACCAACAATCAGCTATAGTTTACACCCAGATACGGGCGCTGACTACACTGTTACTAACATTGACTATCGTGCTGATGGGACAACAGCGTTGGTGTGGGAAAAAGGTAAAGCCTTGGGTGTGTTGAATGTACAACTTTTGAGTCGGCATAACCTCAGTAATGCTCTAGCAGCAGTAGCTGTAGGACGCTCTCTGGGTTTAGAATTTGGAGAAATTGCCAAAGGTATTGCCACCTTTGAAGGTGCAAGACGGCGCTTTGAGTTCCGGGGTGAAGCGGCTGGTATTACCTTCATTGATGATTATGCCCATCATCCTAGTGAGATTCGTGCTACTCTTGCCGCAGCACGTTTACAAGCTAGACCAGGACAAAGGGTAGTTGCTATCTTCCAACCCCATCGTTACAGTCGGACACTGACCTTTTTAGAAGAATTTGCCGAGTCTTTTGCTCATGCTGATGTAGTAGTATTGACTGACATTTACAGTGCTGGAGAACCCAATTTAGGGCAGATTAGTGGTGAAAAATTGGCAGCAGAAATTGCCAAGCATCACCAACAAGTTATTTATCAACCTACTTTATCCTCAGTGTGCGAGTTGTTATTATCAACCCTGCGTCCTGGTGACTTGGCATTATTTTTAGGTGCTGGTAATTTGAATCAAGCAATTCCTGAAATCCTGGCTACACTTCGTGAACCAGCTAAAGTTACATCCTAAGTGAAGCACACTGCTAGGTTTTATTTGTGAGCAAATTTCCCATCTAGCAATAGTTTCATTAATACCGGAATATTACGGTAAATACGTTGATAAAAAATTACCAATTAAAGCAACGATGACAACCTCCCAGGCAGCTGGAAACGTCTGTACGATTTCTGCTTTGACTGCAAATAAACAGCAAACAATTAATTCAGTCGATAGTAAATTAATTTACTTACCAGGTACTGATTGTGTGATTAAATCCCAGGCTTCTTTATCAGCATTTACTTCCTATCGGGTTGGAGGAGAGGCTGAATTGTATGTTGCTCCTCGCAACTTAAAAGCATTACAAGCAAGTATTGAGTATGCCAAAGAACTAGATTTACCAGTTACAATACTGGGAGCAGGTTCTAATTTATTGGTAAGTGATCAAGGTATACCAGGCTTAGTGATTGCTACTCGTCATTTCCGCTCTAAACGTTTTGACCCACAAACAGGTCAATTAACTATCGCCGCAGGAGAATCTATTCCTAGCTTGGCATGGGAAGCAGCAGAATTGGGATGGCAAGGTTTAGAGTGGGCTGTTGGTATTCCTGGAACGGTTGGTGGTGCAGTTGTGATGAATGCAGGGGCGCATAATAGCTGTATAGCAGAGATGTTAGTTAGCGCGGAATTACTCTCTCCCGATGGTAAAGTAGAAACTCTCACTCCGGCGGAATTAGGTTACAAATATCGGACTTCATTATTACAAGGGGGCGATCGCATAGTTACTCAAGCTACTTTCCAACTCCAACCAGGTGCAGATCCCGCACAAGTTGTAGCTACAACCAAGGAAAATAAACAGCATCGGCTTTCTACCCAACCTTACAATTTTCCTAGCTGTGGTAGTGTGTTCCGCAATCCTAAACCTTATACTGCTGGATGGTTGATTGAACAAGCTGGATTAAAAGGCTACCAAATTGGTGGAGCGCAAGTCGCCCAACTTCATGCCAATTTTATCGTTAATCGTGGTGGGGCTAAAGCCAGCGATATTTTCTGTCTCATTAGTCATATTCAACGTGAAGTACAACAACGTTGGTCAATTTGGTTAGAGCCAGAAGTTAAAATGATTGGTGAATTTCAAGCTTTTTGTTAATAGGTGATTGGGAAGAGCGCAGAGGAGCAGGGGAGCAGGGGAGCAGGGGAGCAGAGGAGCAGGGGAGAAAATTCTTTCCCAATCCCCAATCCTCAATCCCCAATTACCAATTACCGACCCCAACTATAATTGAATTTGATTTGTTATTCAAAGCACAAGTGGACAATTTATTATGACAGCAGGAAAAGGACAGGGATTTGGCTTTGGCTTAGGAAAAATGAGAGAACTGGCTGACGCTTTCAAAAAAGCACAGCAAGTTCAAGAAGGTGCAAAGCTTCTCCAAGAAGAATTAGAGCGAATGGAGATTCAAGGAGAATCGGGCGGTGGACTTGTTAAGGTAATTGTCAGTGGGAATCAAGAACCGAAGCGAGTGGAAATTTCCCCAGAGGCCATAGCACAAGGTCCAGAGCTACTTTCCGATCTCGTGACAGCAGCGATGAAAGATGCCTACAATCAGTCCACTGCTACCATGCGGGAACGGATGGAAGAATTGACTAGTGGACTGGAACTGCCAGGATTATAGTCGTTAGTCGTTAGTTATTAGTCGTTAGTTATTAGTCGTTAGTTATTAGTTATTAGTCGTTAGCAACTGATAACTGATAACTGACAGCATAGATAAAATTATTTATAACTATTTCAGTAAATACTCTTTTACTATAAATACTATACAGATATTTGCATATATTATTGGGAGTATGAGCGTTGATAGAAAAATATAAATATTAAATAGAGCGATCGCTATTCCAGGAGAAACACCAGCAAACAAGTAAGCGGGGACAATTCGATTGTGTGTAATTGCACCTTTGAGTAAAGATACTGCTAAATTTTGACCAATGATTTTTGATAACTGCCAATGGGCAAAAGTAAAAAGGGAGACAGCTATTACCAAAATTGTGGAAAGGGGCAGTAGTGGTAATGGATAATCTCAAAGCACATAAAATGAATGGGATTATTGAAATGATCGAGTCTGTAGGCGCGAGGGTAGTTTATTTATCACCGTATTTACCTGAATTTAACCCCATAGAACATCTTTGGGTGGCAACTAAAAGCATTTATGAGGAAGTTTTCACCGAAAAATATTTTGGCAGTAGTACAACTGTTGTCAATTGGTAAATCACCATATTTCTTACTCCTGACTCCTCACATATTCATTTCCCACATTTCACACCGCTAATTTTCAAAACATCACTCATAGTTGCACAGTAATTTGGTAAATTGAAGCTGCTAGGATTAATAGCATTAGCATAGTTAAAATGACGATAATTCATACAAAATCTATCCCATGCAGCCATTTGAATATTAAACAATTTAATAATCACATTAGCTAATGACAAAGATAGAGGAATGCGGAAGAAAATCTTTTTATTTAAATAAGTGCAAACTTCCTCTATTGCTTGATTAGCAGTTAATGAAGATTGACCTAATACAAATCTTCTTGGATCTCCTGCTTGTGGTGGATAATCAATTAAATACTGCACAACTGTAGCAATATCTTTACCATGAATAAAGTGAAAACTGCCATCTGCTTGTAAAAAACGAATGATATTAATATAGTTAGTAACTTCGGGAATGCCTGTTGTAACAGCGGAATAAGGTTTGTTGTCATCACCACCTAAAACAATGGTCGGAAAAACGGTGGTAATTTTGGGAAAAATATCTAACTTTTCGATTTTATGTAAACAATCATATTTAGAACGGATATAATCTGTACCGATTTCTCCCGCTTCTTTGAGTGGTTGATTTCCATGATTTAAAACACTGGCTGTCGAGAAATAAATTACCTGTTCACATCTTTCAGGATTTAACAAACTCATTAATTCTAGAGTTTTGGAAACATTGATATCAAAAATACCCTCACCACCCCAGGAAGTAGCTGTTAAAACAGCGATATCAATGGTTTTAAGTAAATTGGAAAATTTACCAATTTCCTGCATATCACCTTGTAAAATGGTGATTCCTGGACGTTCTGCGGTGTTAATTTGTAGTTTGTTGGGGTTTCTGACTAATAGATAAAGTTCGTGTTCAGTGTTTTTTATTAATGTTTCGCTGATATAATGACCGATACAGCCACTTGCACCTGTGATTAAAATTCGTTGTTTAGTCATTGATGTTTGATGTTGGGGTTTTTGGGGATGGTTGATAACGGTGTATAATTATAGCATGATTTGAGGATATAGATCCCATATTTATTAAGGAAGTGGGGGATCTGGGTGTTAGTTAAGTTATATATTTTTTTTAACGAACCGCAGAGACGCAGAGGACACAGAGAGAAAACAAACATCTGTATTTTTTGATTAAATTATTTATTCCCCTGCTTGTAATTTTAATAAAGCTTTGGCTTTTGCTATCCTCACCAAATTCTCTAAATATTGATATTGTTCCCAAATCATTTCTTCCGCAGCAGTTAAACCTTGAGTGCGATTTTTTTCTAATAAACTACTAATCTGGGTTTGTAATTCTGCTGATGGACGTAAAGCGATAATTTCTGCTGATGTTGGTAACTGTGCTAAAAATTCTAACACTTCTGCTATACCTGCAAAACCAGGTTGAGATGCAGCATTTAATTCTCTGATTCCTAATTCTAAAATTTGTGGGAGTTGATGCTCAAATAATTGCAGTCTAGTTACCAATTCTTCAGGAATATCTAAAGTAAATTGCATGGTTTTTCCTTCAACCTTTAAAAATAATCATAACAAAATATAGGTTTATGATCAGCAACTACGTGCAATTATCAAAAGTTTATCAATAATGATCAGGTGGGTAAAAAACCCACCCAACAAATTAAACCAAAGCGTTGAGATTTTTCGCAGTTTCAAAGAAGAAAGCAACGTTTTCTTCTGGTGTTTCTGGTAATACACCATGTCCCAGGTTGAGGATATGTCCCCAGTTACCGGCTTTGCGAACGGTGTCCAAAACGCGATCGCGGATAAATTCTTTAGAACCAAATAACACACCCGGATCAAGATTACCCTGTACTTTCACGTGCTTACCTAATCTTGCTCTGGCATCTGCCATATCTACTGCCCAGTCTACAGTAATGATATCTGCACCAGAAGCAGGCATTCTTTCTAAAAGTCCCGCACTACCTGTCACCAACAAAATTAATGGTGTGTCAGGATGAGTTTTTTTGACTTTCTCAAACACCATTTTTTGGTAAGGTAAAGCAAAGGTATCATAATCTTGAGGGCTTAATTGTCCCGCCCAAGAATCAAACATCTGCACCACTTGAGCGCCACAATCAATTTGATAGCGCACATAATCGGCAATGGACTCAGCTAATTTAGTTAATAGCTGATGCAGAATAGTCGGATCTGAGAAGGCCATGTTTTTGATGATGGAATAGGTTTTAGAACCTTTACCTTCCACCGCATAGGCCGCTAATGTCCAAGGTGCGCCTACAAAGCCTAACACCGTTGATTCATTTTTTACTTCTTCCCGTAACGATCCCAAAATCGTTTTAATAAATGGCAAAGAAGCCTCTGGATCTAGGGGACGCAGTTTTTCAATTTGCTCTTGAGTGCGTATGGGCGAAAAAATAATCGGTCCCTTCCCTTCCGCAATATCCATGTCAATTCCCATCCCTGGTAGGGGGGTGACAATATCGGAAAACAAAATTACTCCGTCGGGTTGGAAAGCTCTCCAGGGTTGGAGGGAAACTTCGATCGCTACTTCTGGAATTTCTGAGCGTTCCCGAAAAGAAGGATATTTCTCCCGTAAGTCCCGATACGCTTTCATATAGCGTCCCGCTTGTCGCATCATCCATACAGGGGGACGATCTACTTGTTCACCGCGTGCAGCCCGAAGGAGGAGAGGAGCCGTTGAGGAAACACCCATTTAACACTTCATCCTAAGTCACTTTCATATTTCACTGTTTAGCTTATCATCCTCAGATTACGCTTTATCAACACATCTCAAAAGCTCTTAGGATTGCGTTACCTAACTTAATAAAACGTTAAAATTGAGGAGTTCAGGAGTCAGGAGTCAGGAAGAAGTAGGGGAAACTAATAACCGAGTCACCAGTCACCAGTCACCAATCACCTGTTTTCCCCCCAAATCACTTCTAACCGTTCCTGAGCTTCTTTTAAAGCAGATTCAGCAGAAGATTTACCTAATAACGTGGCTTCAATTGCTCTACCCAAACTATCAGAAATGCGACTATATCCAGCTATAATTGGACGAGATCCAGCTACGGGAATTTGTTCTACAAACACTTTTAACCAAGGTTTGTCACTGAGATATTTTTTATATTCTTGACTTGCGGCAGATTTGAAATTAACAGGTAAAAAACCTGTACCTATACTCCATTCTGTTTGGAATTCTTGACTCAGCACAAATTCTAAAAACTTGAATGCAGCTTTTTCTCTTTCTGGGGTTGTTTTCATCACAAAAAAACCACCAGTACCTGCGACTGTAGATTGAGTAACATTAGCCGGAATGGGAAATACCTGATAATCAACTTTAGACTTAGTAATATAAGTCCAAGGACCTGTGAGTTGCATTGCTGCACGACCTTCAAAAAAAGCATCTTCTTCATAACCTCTTTCGGGGGGAGAAAGAGTTGCTGAACCATCTTTAATTAAATCTTCCCAAAATTTTAAAGCGGTAATAGCTCCTGTGTTAGTTAAATTTGGACTGTTATTAGTTACTATTTCACCTCCAGCACTCAATAAAAAGGGAAACCAAGTAAAGACAGTCCATTCTTGCTTACCTAAAGGTAGTAACATTCCATATTGTTCTGGTCGCTTGTCGCCATTTTTATCAACAGTTAATTTTTTAGCAACTTCTCTCAATTCTTGCCAAGTTTTAGGAGTCTGAGTAATTCCCGCTTTTTCAAACAAATCAGAACGGTAAAAAATGCCGATATTGCTGGTGTAAAATGGGATTGACCAAATGTGATTATCTAATGTTAATTGCTCAAATAAATTCGGGCTAACCTCTGATTTAACAGGTGATTTATCTAACCAATCTTCTAAAGGTACAATTGCCCCTAGTTCTGCAAATTGACCAGTAAGTTGTGGATCAAATGCGAGAATATCTGGAGGTGCATTACCCACAACTGCTGTTAATATTTTAGGCAATCCTTCTGCATAAATAGACTCTACTTGAATATCAGGATGAGTCTGATTAAATTTGTCTACTAACTTATTAAAAACATCTCGATTTTTAGGGGGATTAATTCCTTGCCAAAGTGATAAATGAACTACTTCTTTGTCTTTATGTGCAGCTTCTTGACAACTAGATAAAAATATGACACAAAGACCAAATACAAGGATTAAAAGTGAAATTTGCCCAGCAGAATTAAATAACTGACGGCAAAAACTTCTGATTGGTTTGAAAAAAAAGGGGATTTTCATGTCAATCAATTACATAGATGAGGAGAAATTAGTAGTAAAATTCTTACTAACGCTAGTTTCTGCTCTCGTATAAACATAAGTTTCTGGCTCTTTTATTTTTTGTGTTTTGAATATTTTTTCGGCTCGTTCCCATAAATCTGTATCTTCTCCATAAGTCATGTGATTAAATCCCTGTAATTCAAAAAATACCTTTCTTTTGCCAAAAAATGTAGGACCCAAAACACATTCACGCAAATTGATTAATTTGCCTGGTTGAAAATAATCTGCAACTAAAATTTCTTCTTCACTGAAAAATCCCCCTTCAATCAAGTCAATTTCTGGATTAGCTTTCATATATTCTAATCGCGACTCTAAATGATTGGGTTTATATGAATCGTCACTATCAAGCAATGTGATATATTTACCAAATGATGCCTGTATCCCTGCATTTTTGGCATAACATTGTTTTTTATTTTGATGCTTTAAATAACGGATATTATTGTATTTACCAAGATAGGGATTGACAATTTCAAATGTATTATCACTGCTACCATCATCTACTATTAAAAGTTCCCAATTTGTAAAAGTTTGATTGAGGACACTATCAATACCTTTATTTAAGTAATGAGCGCGGTTATAGGTACAGACAATAATGCTAATTTCTGGGCTGATATCAAAAGCGATAGGACTCATAGTGAGTTATTTACAGATAAAAGGTAGGTTAATGGCGTATCAACTAATATCTAGTATCGCATAACATGGTAACATGACTAAGTTAGTGATCATTACCTTAAATACTTAGTAACAATGATAACTAATATTCTGCAATATTTACAAACCTCAGAATGCAGTCAAAAGCAATCTGCTAAAACATTTTACAGTTAGGGACTTCCAAATAAACAACACTCAACCACCTAAAGCAAAAAATCTCTCAAACCCTCATTCCTCTGCGTTCTCTGCGCCTCTGCGGTTAGTTAATCCGGATAATTTATTTTTTGGAAGTCCCTTAGTTCAATATTAATTAAATATATTTTTTCAGCTTATGACTCATTTTGGTACGATTTGCCCCACCGCTACTGGTCACTTAAACACAATGACTGCTTTAGGACGCGAACTCAAAAAACGAGGTCATCGTGTCACTGTTTTGGGGATGGCTGATGCAGAACCCAATGCCAAAGCTGCTGGCTTGGAATTTCGTCCTATTTCTGGGGATGAATTGCCGGTGGGAACAACAGCTAAATTTTATGAGGAGTTGGGCAAACTTAATGGGTTAGCAGCATTACGTTACACAACTTCTTTATCAGAACAAACCACGGCTTTATTTTTGCGGGATGCACCACAAGTTATTCAAGATGCTGGAATAGAGGCACTAATAATTGATGAATGTATATTTGGAGGAAGCACAGTAGCCGACTTTGTGAATATACCTTTTGTGACGGTTTGTTCCGCCCTAGTCAATGGTTTTGATCATTCTATTCCGCCATATTTTAAAACTTGGCAATATAACCCAGCATGGTGGGCAAGGTTAAGAAATCGTGCAGGTTATGAGTTAATGTTGTTGAGTTTTAGTAAACCTATCCGACAGGTAATTTCAAAATTTCGTCGTGAATGGAATTTACCACCTTGTACTAATATTAATGATTTTTACTCTGTTTCCAAATTAGCAATTATTAGTCAACAAGTAGCCGAGTTTGAGTACCCAAGACCGAATTTAGCTGGATTACTTCATTTTACAGGACCTCATTTTGATGCTACAGCTAGAAAATCCGTTGATTTCCCCTTTGAAAAATTAAATGGACAGCCTCTTATTTATGCTTCGATGGGAACATTACAAAATCGGCTGCATAATATTTTCCATCATATTGCGGAAAGTTGTGTAGGTCTAGATGCTCAATTAGTTCTTGCCCTGGGAGGTGGACTAGAACCTCAAGACTTACCAAACTTACCAGGAAATCCCATAGTTGTGAAATATGCACCACAGTTAGAACTGCTCCAAAAAGCAAGTTTAACTATTTGTCATGCCGGAACTAATACTGTCTTAGAGTCATTGTTTTATGGTGTACCTTTGGTAACTATTCCTATTACTAATGACCAACCAGGAGTAGCCGCACGTATTGTCTGGTCTGGTACAGGAAAGTTTATTTCCACTTCTCGGTTAACTACTCCTAGATTACGTCAAGCTATTCAAGAAGTATTGACGCAACCATCTTACAAAAAGAATGCTTTGAGACTAAAAATGGCAATGAATCAAGCAGGAGGAGTAGGTCGTGCTGTTGATATTATTGAGGAGGTGATCTTAAAAAATCAGTTAGTCAGTTAACAAAATAAAAATTTTATTAAATGCAAGTTTATCTACATGAAATTTGGTAATCTTGTTAACGTGTTGAGTAAATTAATAAAAATAAATCCCCTTTATGCCTAGATTACCACTTCCTTCTTCCTTAAGCTCTTACTATACAGCTTCATTTAATTTAAAGCACCATATACAGGAATTTTTGCATTTGGATTCAGAAATAGTAGAGAATAGGTTAGAGACAAGTCAGCAGCAGATGGCTGAGTTAGGTCATAAAGATTTTGATTGGGAAGAAGCAACAGCTTTTTATCGTGACAAGGTAGGAGAATTTTACTTATTTGATTTGGGAGCTTGGCATTTAGCAAGTCATGAATATATTGAAGATACCTTGTTGCTGATTTCAAATCATGCTCAAGGTCGAGTTTTGGATTTTGGTGGTGGAATTGGGACACATACTCTGGGTACTGCGCTGTGTCCGCAGGTTGAGCAAGTTGTATATTGTGATATTAATCCGATTAATCGTGATTTTGTGAAATATCGGGCTGAACAGATGGGTTTGAGTCAAAAAATCGTTTTTTGTCAGGAGATAGCTGCTAACGAAACCTTTGACACTATTATTTCTTTTGATGTTTTAGAACATTTACCAGACCCTAGCCAGCAGTTGTTAAAATTCCATCAAGTTCTGACAGATGAGGGTAAAATTATCCTGAATTGGTGTTTCTTTAAAGGTGTTAATCAAGAACATCCTTTTCATCTTGATGATCCTTATTTAGTAGATATTTTCTATCGCACACTTCAAAGTAAGTTCTTAGAAATTTTTCACCCTTACCAAATAACATCTCGTTGTTACCGTAAGTTAGTTTAAAATCTGAAAATTTAGTTGTTGACCTAGTGCAGCTTGGAGAGAAAATAACTATCCAATTTAAAAAGGTGAAAAAGCTGATAAAACAAGCTTTCTTACCTTCTGCATTCGAGGAGATATAGCGTTTCCCAGCCTAATGAAGTACAAAATTATCTGCGTTTATCTGCGTCCATCTGCGTTCAATTATTAATGTTTGTACCTCACTTGAATGGGAATGGCTATAAGATCCCCGACTTCTGAGATCAATTTATCATTTATGGAGATCATAAATAAAAGAAGTCGGGGATCTGGATGTCAATAGTCTGTGTTTATAGTTTTTCACCTATCAGATATTCACAGACTGGCATGGGTATCATACCACGGTTCTATAATCTTGAGTGTTTCTAAGAGCCTCTTACCTAGAGGAATATCATAAATAAACCCATTCAATCTAAATATTTTATAGTACCAAAAAATGCGTTTGTAGAGATTGATTGCTTCACTTTGGGAAAGCCAAGTTCCTGCTGTTTCTTCTCCAAAAAGTCCGCTAGAACCAAATTCAAATTGATGTTCAATATATTTGCCTTCTCGTTCTGGAAAGGGACAAATTTGTTCTGATATATTCTGTTGGCTAATAACTTTAAATTTTTGATAACCCAGTTCTTTTAATAACTTAAATTCTTCTAGCAAGTTATTCCAAGAAGTTTTTGCTGATTCTATGGATAGAAACTGTGGTTTGCTGTCAAAATGCCTTAATGCTTCTACACACAACAAATCTGCACCTTCAATATCTATTTTCAGATAGTAGGGAATGCCAAATTCTTGCAAAATGTTTTCAAATTTAGAACCTTTTACGGTAATTCCCAGGGAACTTGTCCCAAATTCCTCATTTCTCTTCACCCAATCTGGAGAAATTGTCCCCCAAACACTATGATTTAGGTTAGTATAGAAAGTAATTTCGCCATTTTGTGGGGCTATGGCCAGATTAAGAAGTTGGAGTTGACCATCATTTATATAGGATTGTAGTCGCTTTTTTGTAGTTTCATAAAGCTGAGGATCTGCCTCTATCCCAATGACTCGAAAACCTTTTTTTAAATAGTATTCAGTGTCTTCACCCTGATGAACACCAACATCTATTATTAAATTTTTATCCATAGATAATAAGTTTTTCCTAATCAATTTATGGTTTAATTTCTAATATTCCCTGGTCTGGATCTAATGTTGCTTGTACTCCAACGGGTAAAGCTGCATTCGGGTTATCATGGCCAAAGGGTAAATCAGAAACAATGGGAATATTTAAATCACCCAACCGTTCCCTCAAAACTTCCTCTATACTCAAACTTGGTATATTCGGAGGTGCTTCACACTTGGTAAAACCTCCCAAAGCAATACCGCGAACTTTGGATAGCATACCACTTAACCGCCATTGAGTTAACATCCGATCAATACGATAGGGTGGTTCTGTGACATCTTCCCAAGCTAAGATGACACCATCTAGATCCGGTAAAAGCGGTGTACCTAAAAGATGAGTAGCCACTGTGAGATTACCAGGAAGTAACACACCTGTGACTGTTCCACCACCCCAACCCTTACCCTTTAAAGGTGCGATCGCTCGACCTGCTAAAATATCAAATAACCGCTTTAGTGACCATTCTGGCTCATCTATCAGGGTAGTGAGGACGGGACCATGTACACCGGAAATACCAGCCTTATAGAGACTCCAAAGCAGGGCTGTGATATCAGAAAAACCGATCAACCATTTAGGATCTGTCGTCTTTTGTTCCCAAGTCCAATCTTCCAAAATGCGGGTACTACCAAAACCACCCCTAGCGCAGATAATACCGCGACATTCGGGATCATGCCATGCTGCTGCTAACTGTTGACGACGGTGATCATCAGTACCAGCAAGATAACCATGTCTACTTTCTATGCGATCGCTAACTTGGATATTGTAGCCATGCGCTTTCCAAATTTCCAAACTTTGTTCAAAAGCTGCAAACTCCCGTAACGCACCACTAGGAGCAATAACCCGCAATAAATCACCTGGTTTTAAAGGAGGAGGTAAAATGATTTTAGACATACAATCATCATATTTTAGATTTTAGATTTTGGATTTTAGATTGTTGAAAAACGACAAAATTAAAAATAAACAACTCTCCTCTTTTCTTATTTCTCTGTGTTCTCTGTGCCTCTGTGGTTCGTTTTCTTATATTTTATTTTATTGAACCACGAAGACACGAAGGAAGCGAAGAGAAGAAAGTTTTAGAGAGATTTGCAGTTATTTTGTAAGTTCTGAATTTCCAAATCTCTACAATATTTTACACTGTCCATGATGTCTTAATAGATGATCGCATAAAACCAAAGCTACCATCGCATCAACCATAGGAACAGCACGGGGTAAAACACAAGGATCATGTCTTCCCTTTCCTGCTAAAACCGTTTCTTCACCTTCCTTAGTTACGGTTTTTTGTTCTTTCCTAATAGTTGCAGTTGGTTTGAAAGCAACTCTGATAATAATATTTTCGCCGTTGGAAATTCCGCCTTGAACACCACCAGAACGGTTGGTTATTGTTCTAATTTCGCCGTTTTCATCAATATAAAATTCGTCGTTATGTTCAAAACCTGTTAATAATGTTCCGTCAAAACCTGAACCTATTTCAAAACCTTTACTTGCAGGAAGTGACATTACCGCTTTTGCTAAGTCTGCTTCTAATTTATCAAAAACAGGTTCTCCTAAACCTTTGGGAACATTCCGCACCACACATTCAACTAAACCACCGATAGAATTACCATCTCTACCAGTTTTTTCAATTAATTCTATCATTTGGTTGGCAATTTCACCATCTGGACAACGGACGATATTGCTTTCTACATCTTCCAAGGTGACGGTGTTTGTATTAACAGTTCCTTCTAAGTCTTTGATGCGTTTAACATAAGCAATAATTTCTACACCTGCGACTTGACGGAGAATTTTTTTGGCGATCGCACCAGCAGCTACCCTACCTATTGTCTCACGCGCTGACGATCTTCCACCACCTTGCCAATTTCTAAACCCATATTTTGCATCATAGGTAGCATCTGCATGGGAAGGACGGTATTTTTGCGCCATCTCATCGTAATCTTGGGAACGGGTATCTTTATTTCTGACTAAGATAGAAATAGGTGTTCCCAGGGTTTTACCTTCAAATACCCCTGATAATATCTCACAGGTGTCCGCTTCTTTGCGAGGAGTTGTGATTTTACTTTGTCCTGGCCGTCTTCTGTCTAGTTCAAATTGAATTTCTTCGGGGGAAATTTCCAATAGTGGGGGACAACCATCAATGATAACACCCACACCGCCGCCGTGAGATTCGCCAAATGTCGTAATTCGGAAAAGATGACCAAATGTGCTACCCATGTTGTTGAGGAAATACAGACCGGAATATGTATTTTACATGGAGTTGCACCAGAGATCATGCCTTTGTTGCTGTGTCACAATAATTCAATAAATTCATCTACACTCAAACCCGCTTGTCGAATAATTCCCCGCAAAGTACCTCTATCTAATTCTTTGTGATCTGGTACGGATATTATGGTTCTAGGTTCTTCACGAACCAATATAATGTGACTTCCTCTTTGTCTATCTACAAAAAAGCCGATTTTTTCTAGTGCTTTCACACACTCTAAACCTGAGATAATAGGTAATTTACTCACACCAGCACTACCTCAACCGTATCTTCTGGAATAGGTTCATTTCTGTCTTGCAAAACTTCAATGTAGAGAGATATTGCTTCTTCAATATTAGCTAAAGCCTCATCACGAGTTTTACCCTGACTTATACAACCGGGTAAACTTGGGACTTCGACAACAAAATACCCATCTTCACCATGAGATAATAGCACTTTCCGTTGAGATTTTATTGTTACCATAGTTCAAGTATTTTTTTAATGGAATAACTAATATAATTATATATGTTTTATTCAGGTAAATAAATATAACAATTATTCGATTTTGTTAATATTTTTTTGTCTGAATCAGGATGTCCAGGATTTAAGGATTTTCAGGATGGGGTTGATTATCTATATCTATATTGTAAAGGTACTTTGCTCTAATTTTATTTATTCTACTACATTCAGCTAATATGCATATAGCTGTTTCTAAGTTTTGGGATGCTGGTTGATAACCAGAATTTAGTAACCATTCAATCATGTTAATTAAATTAGGATGACCTTTTTCTAGCCACTCACAGTATTCATTAACAGTACGGTTTCTTAAAAAATCAATATATTCTTGTATTTTTGAATATGAATCATCATTAATTATATTTTCCAAAGTTGTAGTAATATCTAATGTTTGGTAATATTCCTTAATTTTTTCGTTTAAAGAGGCTTCTAAATCAGGATATTTACTGAGTGTGTTTCTTAGTTCAATTAAATCATAAGGGCGGTTTTCTGAAATTTCTTTTAATATTGTTTCCAACAGGGATTTTTCATAAATAGAAATATCAAGTTCTAACATTGAAGCAAATCTTTTAATATCTGCAAATTGTGACCAACTTAATTGAAGATGATTCTCTTCCATGAAACTAAGGATTCCATCAGTAATCTCTTGCTCATTATCTGCAAATGAATTATAGCATTTAAATCTATAAAGATGATTGGAAAGCTCATCAAGTTTTTTAATAATTTGATCTCTTTGTTCTTTTTTGTTGAAAATCTGCCCTTCTTTAATAAACTCTTCATCCTTTAATAAAGATGTTTCGATAAATTTAAGTATAATTGTATCTAATCTCTCTAAATTTATATACCCTATTTCTCCTATTTTTAGCCTCAATTTAAATATTTCCTTAGCGGTTTTATCATCTTCCTCTTTATATTGATCATAATATTTTTGTGCATTATGGGACATTGATAATATAGTATCCATAGAATCTACACCATTAATAGAAAATCTTTTACAAAATTCAGTATCTAATTTTGCTATATTAATAACAATAACATTTGTGATAATTTGATGACGTAAACTCTCTTCCCAATCTTTCATTAAGGGAACAAGCTCATCAATAAGCCATATAGTTTTGCGGATAACTCGAATATTATTCGTGCCAGATTTTTTGAATACTTCTTTAATTACATCTATTATATCTATATGAGGATAGTCTTTAAATATAAAATCTAAATTTTCTTCGACTGTTGGATTTAGATAAAATTCTTTATCAATTACTTTTTCACGATAGCTTTCTAAATCAGTTTGTGAATCTTTATCGAGATTATCTTCATTATAAATGAGAATAATTTTGCATTTAAAATCTTGAACCAAATACTCAACAAATCCAAATATATCTTTTAATGGAAGCTGAGATTTTCTTTCTAGATCATCAATACAGATAATTGAATTACCATTAATGTTTAAATTAAAAAATATCTCCAGTAACAAATCACCACCTATAGCAAGCAATGAACCTGATAATCCAAAGTGTAGTTTTGGAAATTCTAGTATTTTTGGAGTTTTTTCTACCCTTCCGAAATTGCGGTTAATAAATTCAAAAACATTATTAATTGGTTTAATATTAGGTTTTATATTTCTTTGATAATTAGCAAATATTCTTGCTTTCAAATGTTCAATTGAAGAAATACCAAAAACAGAAGTATACAAATAATCATTTTTCTGATGTTCGTCTAAAACACTCCTTACTAAATGTGTTTTGCCAACACCCCATTTACCCTTAACAGCTAAAACTCTATAATTTTCATTATCTAAGAATCTCTCGATAATACTTTCTGCTTCTTCTCGATTAACTCCATAATTTACTGGGTTTGTACTTTTAGCAAACATATCTAGATTATTATTCATAAAATTCCCATCCTGAAAATCCTTAAATCCTGGAAATCCTGATTCAGACAAAAATAAATTTAAAACATCTTCTCAAATTCTGATAATGTTTCTATATATAATTCAACAGCTTCCTTAATATTTGCCTGTACTGTTTCTAAAGAATCACCTTCAGATTGACAACCAGGAAGTTCAGGACAATAAGCATAATATCCATGTTCGTCTTTTTCAATGACAATACTAACTTTATAGGACATAAAATAAATTTTCCTTGTTTACTAATAATTGCACATTATATCATAATCTGGCATATTTCACATTGTCCATTATTTTGTAATATAAAAATACGCTCCTTTGCTTCTTTGAAAATCTCTTGATTATTGATATTTATCTCTTGTGTAGAGTCTACTTCTAACCTTTCAACCAAATAACCATAAATCTCTAAACCCTTTTCCTGATTTTTCGGTTGATTCAACAAATCATCACCAGCCTTTAAAGTATCAAAAGCAAATTGATAATTTCCCTGTTCACAATGATGATAAAAAGCATCAATATAATCTGTTAAATCATCTTCCCAATCCCAATTTGCCAGCCAATCACCTTCTATATCATCAACATAAAGATGAATATAATCAGCACCATAATTTTGCTTATCTAGCTGCAACTGTCGGGATGCTTCCAGATACTTCCAATCTATCTCAGAACTGGACTGATTATAAATCTTTACATCGTTAGTCATAATACTATCCAGGGAAGGGTATAACAGTAATAAAATTATTTTGGCGATAGCTTCGCTCGCCGTAGGCATCGCTACTCTCTTTTAGCATAACATCAGCTAACTTGAGTAGATTGTTTGGACTGTTCACTTGAGCATCATGAGTAACCAATAAAGCCCGTTTAATACCCCAACATGATAGAGTGTTATTCCATCGCTGCTGCTTATTCAGAAAATCAGGGTTAAGTTGTCCTTTTTTATCAAGAAGTTCATTTTTATATTTAGTATAGTGTAATTCCAATTTCTTTAATCCTAAAAGGATTCACCCCAAAACAATGTCCTACAAATTACTATTTGTCTGCCTTGGTAATATTTGCCGATCGCCATCAGCAGAAAATATCATGAATCATCTCATTGACCAAGCTGCTTTGAGCAATCAGATTTATTGCGATTCTGCTGGGACTTCTAGCTATCATATCGGTAGTCCACCAGATAGACGCATGAGTGCATCTGCATTTGCTAAACTAGGCATTAAACTACGTGGTCAAGGTCGTCAATTTCAAAAATCAGACTTTCAGGAGTTTGATTTGATTTTGGCAATGGATCAGGAAAATTACGAAAATATCCTGGCTGTTGACCGTTCTGGAGAATATCACCATAAAGTCCGCCTGATGTGTGATTTTTGTTCCCGACACTCTCTCAAAGAAGTTCCAGATCCCTATTATGGCGGAACAGAGGGATTTAACCAGGTGATTGACCTCCTCATGGATGCTTGTGAAGGTCTGCTTGACCATGTTAAAAGTCAGCAATTCTCATAAAAATGCTTTTACTCCACAAGACCATGCTTGATGGCAAAACGGACTAGTTCTGCTCGATTACTAGTAGAAGTTTTTCTCAACAAACTGCTGACATATTTCTCGACTGTGCGCGGACTCAGGTGTAGTTGATTACCCATGTCAGCATTAGAAAACCCGTGAGTCAATAGTTCTAGTACCTCCTGTTCTCTTGTAGTTAGTGATGAGAGTAACTGAGAATTAGCAATTTGAGTCGATACACAATTTTGTCCATCTATTGCTTTGATGAAGTTAGAACCGTCTAAATTTTCTTGATAATAAAAGCGGTATTCTGATTGAATAATTTGCGATCGCTCTAGTAAATTACGAATAGCTGCGGACAACTCTTCTAATTCAAAAGGTTTAGGCAAATACAAATCGCATCCAGATTGGTAGCCGAGAATTCTTTCTTGGGTTTTGGTTCGCGCTGTTAACAAAATTACAGGTAACAACCTAAACTCCAATTGTTGACGCACTCGACGCACCAGTTCATAGCCGTTCATTCGTGGCATGACAATATCTGTCACCATCAAATCAGGATGGTTTTCTTCCACCATAGACAAAGCATCTTGACCGTCATTGGCCATGATCACCAAATACCCGGACAGTTCAAGATAATCACCAATAGACAGACGAGTGCCGAGGTCGTCATCCACTACAAGGATTTTCAAGGGCATGGATAGTACACCCCTAGCATTTTTGTTACTCAATATTTTACTGTTATGAACACCATCAACAGACACTGGCAGTAATAGTGTTCTTATGTTTCATACTATGACAGGATTACCTACTAATGACTGGATTAGAGATGATTTATAAAGAAAATCTTAAATATTTAGCAACTCTTCATAAATATTAACATTATTTAATCAATTAATAATGCTATGATAGTAGATCGAATTAAATGTAACTTAAGTTAGTTTCCACTTCTTATTCAAATTACAAGCCCACAAAAAAGCATATTTAACACAAACCTAATTTTCAATGAGTGACAAGAACGAAGGCTATAAAGTTATCACCGATAATCGCCAAGCCCGTTATTTGTATGAAATCCTAGAAACTTACGAAGCGGGAATTCAGCTGGCGGGAACAGAAGTAAAGTCAATACGTGCGGGTAAAGTAAATCTTCAAGATGGCTATGCGTTGCTTCGCAATGGTGAAGCATGGTTAATAAATGTACATATTTCTCCTTACAGTTCCAGTGGACAATATTTCAATCATGAACCACGGCGTACTCGTAAGTTGCTGCTGCATCGCCAAGAACTCCGCAAGCTAATTGGTAAAGTAGAACAACAAGGTTTAACCTTAGTCCCGTTGAAGATGTACCTTAAACGTGGCTGGGTAAAAATCAGTATTGGTTTATGTAAAGGTAAGAAAATTCACGACAAGCGAGAAGACCTCAAACGCCGTCAAGATCAGCGCGATATTCAAAGAGCGATGAAAAGTTATAATACTTAATACTTAATTGGGTAATAGTTCCAAAAAACAGAGACAAATATAACCTCAGCCTGATTTAAGACAAAATCTAGTTTATGGCCGCAGATTGATTTGGCTAATTTGAGAAATAGATAGGGCTTGCTGAATAAACATGAAAAGATTACGGGTAAAGGGTTTAAGCCGTTTTCAAGTAAAAAAAAGTGCAAGCTTTTACGAGGTGGAAACTTAAAAACCTTGCATTTAATTGCTACTCAAAGGAAAAATCGCTCCCATCCAACTCTTGAAACTGTTCCCTGTTCCCTGTTCCCTGTTCCCTGCCCTCACGGAAAGACTTTCTCAGCAAACCCTAGATACACTGGTGAATATCTGAGTCAGAATAAGGCACTTTCACCATGAAAATTAGTTTCACCAAAACTGTTGGCGCTGGAGTGCTAACGTTGATTATGGGAATTTTACCCTTAAATTTACCCTTACAAGCCCAAATTAATCAACCCCGAACAGATGTTGCACCCGACAGGACTATTTATGATGATCGTAACGATTCTAATTGGGGTTGGCTAGGATTAATTGGTCTATTTGGTCTAGCTGGGTTAGCTGGTAAAAAGCGTGAAGAAGAACCAACCCGTTATCGAGACCCCAATGCACCAGGGACTGCTGGTTACAGAGACTAATATCAAGTTTAGATTTTGGATTTTGGATTTTGGATTTTAGATGAGGAGTAAGTCTTTGACCATCTAAAATCCAAAATTGTACTAGATCACTGTCGGTTCTGGCTGAGATTGATTTCTTTGTTGAGTTAAAGGTGTCCAGTAGCTGGCAACCAAAGCAACCATTAGCCACCAGAGGGTATTAACTTCAGGACGATACCAGACAGTATCTACTGTACCGTGAGCGAGCATACCTAGCAAAGTTGCGATCGCCCCAATTAACCAAAGTCCATCTGTGCTTCTCGATTCTAGGAAACGGTGCATTTGCATAAATGCCGTATTTAAGGTAACAATTACTAGCCAGAGAAAACAAGCTAAACCCATAAAACCCATTTCTACAGCTATTTCCAGGAAAATTGAATAAGCACTCAAAGCCGTATAACGAGGACGTTGGTAGAGAGGGTATATTTTATTAAAAGAGTTGTGACCAGGACCAATACCAATAATTGGGCGATCGCGGATCATTTCAAAAACAGCATCCCAGACATTACGACGAAAATTATTACTGCTATCCTGGCGGTCTGCAAAAATACTGACAACTCTCAGGCGCACAGGTTCGACAAAAATCACAGCCAGCAGCAATACCCCAATCAAACCGCCTACAATAATTGTCAGTGACCAAGTGCGCCAAAATGGGGGCATTTCCACACTCCACCAATAAACTAACAATACCATCGCTGCGAAAAGTCCTACCACCAAAGCAATCCAGCCACCACGACTAAAAGTGAGAACTAAGGAGGCAGTATTTGCAACCAACATTGTCCCAGCTAAAGCTTTCCTAATCCAGCCCTGCCAAGCAAAAATAGCCACTAAACTTAAAACCACTGCTGGAACTAGATATCCAGCCAATAAATTGGGATTACCTAAATAACTGTAAACCCTGGTTGTCTTGGCCAAACTTGATTCTGGGTCTACCCAAGTAGCCAATGCTTTAGCGCCAAAAAACCATTGCCGAATTCCATATACACTGACAATCAGAGATACGTGTAGGTAAAGAGTAATCAGCCAAGACCGCAGACGGGAAATTCTCAGCACCCTAGCACATAGAGTAAAAAGCAAAAGATAGAGTGTTAACGTTACCAAATCATTTAACGCGGCCTTTTTCACTGGTGATAAAGCTGTAGCCAAGACAGCAACACCCCAATAGAGCAATACTACCAAGTGAATTGGCGTAACTGAAGCGGCATTTGCCAGACTTTTTTCATCAGATAAAGTCAATAGCAACCAAAAACCAACACCAGCGACTAGCAACAACCCTAACAGGGTACTAGAAACAAAAGGTGCAAGAGCATAAATCAGGCTGAGTAGAGCAGCCGCTATTGTATCTCCCCACTGCATTAAGAGACTAGTTTGCCGCCAAGGACGTAAAATCCCGACTAGAAAATGGTGCAGATAACTGCTATCTAGATATTCTTTTAGCGGTAGAGAGGATAAAGTAAATCTTTGCCAAACTAAATTCATAAACAATGTTTTTATCAACTAGCGCCCAATATACAGAACTTGGCCTTAATCATAATTCGAGTCGCTATCAAAGATAACAACCAAGATTAAAAATTGAGAATTTAGGCGCTTGTTACTAGACATCATTATTGATGTTTGGCGAGGGATTCACCGTTTGCAGTGGTAAAGAAATCACATAGCGGTATCCTGATTCTGGTAAACCTTGGATAGAAATTTGCCCACCGTGTAGTTCTGCTAGCTGACAGCTAAGTAACAAACCTACTCTTTCACGAGACAGATTAGTGGATTCATCAGCTAAATGCTGGTCTAAAGCATCAACAAATATTCCTAATTGCTCTTCTCTCAAACTTGGTGACTTTTCCAATATTCTTGGCACATTCTCTGGATTTTCTGAATAAATATCGTACTTTTCTGATTCACTCAATACTTCTAAGATGGACAAAGAATCGAGGCGTAAGTAAGGGTCAACCTCAGAGATACCATCTCCTAACCAGGGATGGGAAACCCAAATAGTAATGCAGAGTGTATCTTCTTTGTAAGAAATGTGAACACGAATAATGCTACCTGTAGCAGAAAGTTGAACGATGCTAAACAACAAGTGATACAAAATTTGTCGCACCTTATCTTTATCTAAAGGCCAAATGCGATTGTGTCCTGGTTCTATAGACAAGCGAATATCTTGATCCCGACGGACAGCTACTTCTGAGAGAGTGTTGATAGCTTGCTGACACAGCATTTCTACATTTACAGGAGCTAAGTTCAGCACATTTGAATTAGCACTAATTACTCCTAGTTCAGTAATTTCATTGACTAAAGAAAGTAAATAGCGTCCACTGTGTTGGATAATCTCTAAATATTCTCGCTGCTTAGTTGTTAAAGGTCCATAAATTTCACGTGCTAGAACACCAGCCATACCTAGTACAGATGTTAAGGGTGTACGTAATTCTTGAGTTAGCTGGCCTAGTAGTTCTAGTTTCAGATGCTGAGTAGGATTAGAAGCTTTTTCTAGAATGGGTGGAGAAATTTTCAAGTCAATTGCCTGTTTTTCAGGAAATGGTAAGTTAGGAATGCTTCTAATAGTGTTGTTCCGTAATTTATCTTGCAACAATAGGTTGCGCTCAAATTCACTCATGCTCCAACGAGCAATAATTTGCAGAAACTCAATCTCTTGCTCTGTGAAATTACGTGGCTTGCGATCCATCACTGCCAATGCACCTAAGCAGTAGCCAGAAGCATCCATTAATGGTGCGCCTAAGTAGGAGCGAATGCCATAATTTTTCACCAACTTACTGGTAGATACTTGTATATTTCTGGTATCTTTAGTATCATTAATAACTAATACTTGTGAACTTTCTACCACCTGAGTACAGAAGGAATCACTCCGCAACAATTGACGGCTTTGTGCCAAATCATTCATGAGTCCTAATCTTGATAAACCCACCGATGATTTGAACCAATGAATTTCTTGATCTATGAATCCCAAAATAGAAATTTCTGCTGCCAAAAAGTGGGCAGCGGTTTGAGTGGCTTCTTCAAATACCGGAATTGTTTCTGGTTGTTTTAAACCTAAGTACGACAATACTTTGATGCGTTGCTGTTCTTTGATTTCTAAAGAATTCCAACCTTCATCGGCGACAAATACTGTGTTTTTCGGCTCTATCATTACCACTGCTACCTTGATACTTCCTAAGATACTGTAAGTTTTGTAACCGCTGAAAAGAGGTTACTATTTTCTACTTATTAGGATTCCCCAATTTCCTGTTTGATCAACAAATTTAACAAAAATTTTTTGATGGCAGCAGCATTAGTTACATGGGTAAACTAGACAAACAGCCGTAAAACCCTTTTATAACATGACTTTGCTACTAAATTTTAAACTTTATCTACTTGCAAGATGTTGTACTTATCAGAGCAGATAAGAGACTTTTTAAAGTGATTATGTACTGGTACTTAAAATTTTAGATAATTTCAGGATTTTTACTTAAAAATAATAGTTTTGAATTCAATTTTCAGTTATCACCCTTGACTATAGGACTCATATTTGAATTTTGAAAAAATC
>NZ_JAYGHA010000013.1:139116-150041 GCF_034931405.1 Anabaena sp. UHCC 0451
ATCCCTATATTCACCGTTTTTTATTTTGGGAAAGGTTTTTATATATTAAACTATTGAGTTTAATTTCCATGATCATTTATTGTTTTGATAATAATTTAAATTCATCAAAATTGTGCTTTCTTGATAACTTTAATTTAAAAAACCATATATCAAATGACACTGTATTACATATTGTGAGATATGATAGTGCTACTAAATTTGTGATCCTATCAGGTGAAAAATCAGATGAATATTAAAGTTCCTTTTGTAGACCTGAATTTACAACATCAACCCATAAAATCTCAATTACAACAGGCAATTGCAGATGTCTTGACCAAAGGGGATTTTATTTTAGGACAAGCTTTAGCCAATTTTGAGGCAGAATTTGCCGCAGCATCACGTACAGAATACGGGATTGGTGTTGCATCTGGAACTGATGCGATCTCTCTCGGACTGCAAGCTTGTAACATCGGTGCTGGTGATGAAGTCATTTTACCAGCTAATACCTTTGTAGCCACACTGATTGGTGTAGTCAGTGCTGGAGCTAAACCAATCTTAGTTGATTGTAACCCCCAAACAGCCTTAATTGACTTGCAAGCAGCAGAAGCAGCCATTACTCCCCAAACCAAAGCCATTATTCCCGTACATCTCTATGGGCAAATGGTATCTCCAAGCCAATTATTAGACTTTGCTAATACTTATAAAGTCTTAATTTTTGAGGATGCAGCCCAAGCACACCTGGCAGAACGGGAAGGATATAAGGCAGGTTCGGTAGGTATAGCCGCAGCCTTTAGTTTTTATCCCAGTAAGAATTTAGGGGCTTTTGGGGATGGAGGAATGGTGCTAACACGAGATTCAGAGGTAGCGGCCAAAATGCGGCGTTTGCGAAATTATGGCTCATCTCAAAAGTATGTGCATATTGAACCGGGGACTAATAGCCGCTTAGATACCTTACAAGCAGCAATATTACAGCAAAAATTACCTTATTTATCTCAGTGGAATAGCGATCGCCTAGCCATTGCTCAGAGGTATGATAGAGAACTAGCACCCTTAGCCTCTGCTGGTATTATTCCTATCGAAAACCAAAGCGGTACAGGACACATATATCATCTTTATGTGGTTAAAATTGATGAATCTTGCCCCCTAGAACGTCAAAAATTACAAGAAAAATTGAACGCAGTAGGAATTCAAACTGGCATTCATTACCCAATTCCCTGCCATCTTCAACCCGCATTCAGTTATTTAGGTTATCAACAAGGAGACTTTCCCCAATCAGAAAAACTATCTCAACAAATATTATCCTTACCCATGTACCCTGGCTTGAACAATAATCAAATCAAAGAAGTTGTTAATGCTATTACTTCAAGTTTGTAGTTTGAGAAAACTGATATTAATTACAAGTTTCTCGATGTTCAATGCTCAGTTTTTAAAGATTAATCCTGATTATCCTTTATTCCTGATTTAATTTTGAGTTAAACCTATGACACTCCAGCAACAAATTAAAACCCAGAACACAGCCCAATTGTTAAATTTAGGCATTTTAGGAACTTTACTCCTGCTTTATGTTCCTTTATTACTGCATTGGACAGATGGTTGGTTACACAAAACTATCAGTATAGAACATGAATATTTTAGTCACGGTATGATTGGTCTACCCTTTGCTGGTTATCTGGCTTGGATAAACCGGAAACAGTGGCAGCGCCTACCCAATACAACCCATCCTCTGAGTATTGGCTTATTAATAATAGGAGTAATTTTTTATCTCAGTGGTGTAGCCGAATGGGTAAATCTTTCCTTACCTGTGATCCTCGCCGGACTATGCTTATGGTTCAAAGGTTTACCAGGCTGCAAATTACAAGGATTTCCTCTCATACTAGTATTTTTCGCTACACCAACAGCATTACCTTATTTGATATCTCCCTATACATTCCCGCTCCAGAGCTTTATTGCTAGTACAGTAGCCTTTATCCTCAATCAGTTTGGCATGAATGTGGTATTAGATGGAATCAACCTATACGTAGGAGGAAGAATAGTAGAAGTAGCACCCTATTGTGCAGGGTTGAAAATGTTATTTACTACCCTTTATGTCAGCTTGATGCTGCTGTATTGGACAGATTCTTTATCTTCACGACGGATAACTTTTAGTTTTTTATCTATTTCTATGGTTATCAGTGTCATTGCCAATATCATTCGCAACACTTTATTAACCTTCTTCCACGGTACTGGTCAAGAAGGGGCTTTTCAATGGCTACATGACAGTTGGGGTGGGGATTTATATTCTGCTTGTATGCTGTTATCACTTATACCTTTACTAAATTGGATGAATAGTTATTTCTCAGAAACAGAAGTAATTCAGCAAGAAGAGGAACAAGAAGTAGTATAAACAAAAGTGCTAGAGTCGGAAAATCCAGTGTTTAGACGGAGATAGTATGATATCTTTATCCAATTTTTTCAAAAAACAACAATGGAGTCAGATAGCAGTGCTGATATTACTGCTATTACTGTTAGCAGTGGGGGCAGTTCCTGGATATCTCACAGGAAAGTGGCAGTGGCAGCAACCACCACCAGTGACTAAACTCAAGGAATTGAAAAATATCCACAAAGTGGGATTAAGTATTCCTGGATGGCAAACTATTCAACAGTCAGAAGCAGCAGTTGGTCAACATAAATGGTCGTTGCAAATACTCCAGCAAAAAGACTCAGATGCTGAAGGCATACTTTTGTTATTTCCGCAAAATGGACCTAAAGATCAACCAGAGATAGAGTGGGTAGATGTGAGCGGCTGGGGCAAATTAAACTGGGGAAAGTGGGATATGGCTCAATATCGGGCTGCGGAATTTACTGTTAAACAACCATCCAGCCAAGATTCCCATACAAACACAACAGTCAAAGCTAGATTTTTTCGAGCTACGACACAACAAAAAACTTTTGCTGTTTTACAATGGTACGCTATGGCAAATGGTGGTACTTCCTCACCTTTCCATTGGTTTATAGCAGACCAATTGGCACAATGGCAAAAAAAGCGTGTTCCTTGGGTAGCTGTGAGTATTTTGATACCTATAGAACCTTTTGGACAAGTGGAAACATCCTGGACTAAACTTGAGTCTCTGGGTGAAAAAGTACAAGCTGCATTGATGGCAATAATTTTGTAAGGTATTTTATTTAACCATATAACACTGATGTCTATAGTACCCAGTTATCATCACCGTGTTCTTAGCGCCTTCTTTGTTGTTACTCTCCAGTTTGGTGTTGGTATAATAACATCTGTGCAATCTGTGGTGGCGCAATCTGTAGAATCGTTAGAAGCATCACCAGTAGAATTTCCTATACCTCCGATCAATCCTGATGTAACATCGCCCAGTACAAATGAAGAAAATGAAGAAAATGAAGAAATTTCACCGCAATTCAGTCGCTATCTGTTGGATACAGGAGATGCAATTAGCGTTATTGTGCAGCGTCCTCCAGGGTTATATCGCTTAGGAATTGGAGATTCTATTGGTGTTACAGTTCAGAGGTTTCCAGACTTAAGTTTTCAAGCTGCTATTAATCCAGAAGGTAATATTGTCGTACCACTATTGGGAGTCATATCCTTACAAGGCTTGAATTTGCAAGAAGCACAGGCAAAAATCCGCGCTGGCTTAGATCGTTATGTTATTGATCCAATCATATATTTATCACTGACTGGGCAACGTCCTGATTTGAGTTTTCAAGCGCCAGTGAACCAAGACGGTAATATCATTATTCCGCAAATAGGAAAGCTTGCTGTCAAGGGCTTGAGTGTCGAAGAGGTTCAAGAAAAAATTAGTTTGGCTTTAAGTCGTCTTACTAGTGATCCGGTGATAGTATCTTTGGCACAGATGCGGCCAGTGCAAATAACTATTACTGGGGAAGTATTTCGTCCAGGAATTTATGCCTCTGGTTCAGCAATGCCTCGAATTACTGATATTTTACCCTTGGCTGGTGGTTCAACTTTGACCGCAGACCTGAGAAAAGTGCAAATACGTCGTCAGTTAACTGATGGTTCTATAATTTCACAAAATATTAACTTATATGCAGCCTTGCAAAATGGAGGTTCACCACCTAACTTACGTTTACAAGATGGTGATGCAATTATTGTTAACCGTCGTGAACCAGGTACAGATGATGGTTACGATCGCAAATTGGTGGCACGTTCAACTTTAGCTGTACCTCAAATTAAAGTCCGTGTTTTAAATTATGCAGCAGGAGGAATGGGTACTCAATCGCTTCCCAATGGTAGTACATTTCTAGATGTATTGGGTAATGTTCCTCTCAATACTGCTAATCTTCGGGATATTGCTTTGGTTCGCTTTGACCCTGAACAAGGTAAAGCTGTTACTCAAAGACTTGATGCTAAAAAAGCACTGGCTGGTGATGCTTCTCAAAATGTGGCACTTCAAGATAATGATGTGATTGTTGTTGGTAGAAACCTTGTTGGTAAACTTACTAATTTATTTAATACTATTACCCAACCATTCTTTAATGTGCAATCATTTATCCGCTTTTTTGAAAGCTTTGGAAATGGTCTATTTGGTGGGGGGTCAAATTAACAAAGGGACTTGAGAATTGGGAACTATGTAAAATTAATCAACTTTTATCTCTTGCATTTTGCTACTGACTAATAACTGAGAACTGATATGACACCACCAATTGTTAAAAAATATCTTATTGCTTTTGAAAAATATAAATGGATTGGAATAGCTAGTTTTGGCTTAGTAGTAGCTGGTACAACAGTAGTCGCTATACAACCAGAACCAAAAGCAAATTACTTAATAGAAGCTGCTTTAACTTACAGTGGACCACCGATTGCTTTCTCGAAAACAGCTAGTGAAATTCTACAACAGGGTAAAGAACTAACACAACAAGTTTTACTATCAGATCAAGTGATTACTGAGGTAGCAGAAAAAGTAAAAGTAAAACCAACAACTATTGCCAAAAATGTAAAAATTAAAATGCCAACTAAAGACAAGTCTGGAAACGTAGACAGTCCATTTATACTAGTTTACTATCAAGATAGTGACCCTAATAGAGGCAGAGAAGTATTAGGGGAATTAATGAAAGTCATGCTTAAGTTGAGCAGTGATATTAATACTGGGCGATTAAAGGCTATTATTAAAAAAATTAACGATCTCTTACCACAAGTTAATCGAGAACTTCAAGCCGCCGAAAATAAATTAGAACTATATGATCGTCGGGAAAAACCAGCAATTTTAGCGGCAGAAAATGGTAGTTTACTTGGTGGAATTAGTAGTAGTCAAGATCAGCAAAGAGCAATTAAACTAACTATCTCTGGGATTGATGCTCAACTTCGTTCTTTAGAAGATAAGTTGGGTTTAACTGTGGGTCAGGCTTATGTGTCTTCGGCTTTGAGTGCTGATCCTATTATTGGTAATTTGCGATCGCAAATCTATCAAGTAGAGTCACAAATTGCCGTTTTGAAAAAAGACTTACGGCCTGAACACCCCACCATGATTCAATTACAACGTCAGAAACAAGCATCTGAAGAATTGTTACAACAACGTGCTGCGGAGGTTTTAGGTGGGGCTGGAATGGCGGCTCCTTTACGGGGTAATGTGACAGGTATTCGTACCCAAAGTAGCTTAGATCCCACAAGACAAGCATTAGCTAATCAAATGGTGGGTTTGCAAACTCAACGAGAAACCCTAGAACAACAACTAAAACAGCAAATTCAACAAGAGGAGCAATTACGTCGAGAATATTCTCTCATACCTAATAAGCAATTAGAGCGATCGCGTTTAGAACAAGCTTTAGGACTCAAAAAAGCTATATATGATCAAATGCAAGCGAAACTAATAGATGCAAAAGCAGCTGAAGCGGAAACAGTTGGTAGTCTCAGTATTGCTAAACCACCAATACCAACTCCTATAGCTACCAAACCCAAGAGTGTACCTCTGACTTTAGCTATTGGTAGTTTCTTGGGTGTAGCTATTGGTGGCGGTGTCATATTTTTGTTGGGTTCACTGGAAGGAACTTTCAAAACCCAGGAAGATATCCGCGAAAGCCTCAAGCAAATGGATGTTTTACTGCTGGGAGAATTGCCTTTGATGCCAGTGGATGATTTGGAACTAGACGCTTTACCCGTGCTATTTTCACCAGATTCTCCCTATTTAGAGTTTTATGAAAAGTTCCGCAGTAATTTACGCCGAATTGGTGGCAATGACGTTAAGGTGATATTGATTACTAGCGTCAGTAGCCAAGAGGGTAAAACAGTGAGTGCTTATAACTTGGGCATAGCTTCCGCACTGGCTGGTAAAAGGACTTTAATTATTGAATTAGATTTGCGATCGCCCTCTCACGCTTCATCTCTGAAAGTTGCGCCTGATTCCTATGCCACTATTGAACCATTGCGTTATTACTCAACTTTAAGTGAATGTATCCGCTTAGTTCCCGACGTGGAAAATTTATATATTCTTCCTAGTGCAGGTCCTGTACGTCAATCTGCTGCTATCATCGAATCTGGTGAAATGCGCCGCTTGATAGGTGATGCTCGTGAACGATATGATTTAGTAATTTTAGATACCAATCCTCTCAGCATTTCCAACGATCCTTTATTAATCCAACCCTATAGTGATGGGATAGTGCTAGTAGCACGACCCAACTATACACAAGAAAATATGCTCAGTGAAGCTATTAATCAATTAGTGGAAGCTGAATTAGGACTGTTAGGAGCTATTATTAATGGTACTGATATCCAAGTTTCTATCCCTGAACCAATAGAACCATTCATGATCTCTGAGCCACCAATAGAACTGGAAGTGATCAAGCAAGTAGAAGATGTATCCACTATCTTTGGTAAAAATTAGGTAAATCTAAATGTGTTCACGGCTACCGCCAAATCTCCAGTCAACCACCGATAAAATTGAGGATAGACAGGCAAACGCGCTACTAACTCCCATCCCGCAGGTTGTAAAATATCCCTTAATCTCTGTTCCTGTAAATGAGGATAATCAGGGTTAACTTCATCTTTAGGACCTATTCCCCCCAAATCTCGCGCACCTGCATCTAAACAAGCAAGTAACCAATTGTCATCTTTAACTAAATTAGGCGGAATTTGAATTGTAATATCTGCGGGTAAAATTTCCCGTGCTTTAGCTATGACTTGCGGTAGTTGATAAGGATTAAAAGCTTCTGCATCAAAGGTTTGCTGACTTCCCGGACTGTGGGGTTGCAAAATTACTTCTTGTATATGTTGATAGCGTTGATGCAAATCAGAAATAGCTGCTAAAGTCTCCCACCAATCATTTTCAGTTTCTCCTATTCCCAAAAGTAACCCAGTTGTAAAGGGAATTTGTAACTCTCCCGCCCATTCCAACTGTTGTAAACGCACTTGAGGTAATTTACTCGGTGCATGACGATGAACAGTATTTAACAACTTGGGTGTCAACTGTTCCACCATTAACCCCATCGAAACATTGACATTTTTCAGCTTTTGCATTTCCGCAAAACTCAGTGGTCCGGCGTTGGTATGGGGTAAAAATTCCATTGATAAAGCCAAGGCAGATAAATCATAAATAAGCTGAAACCAAGCCTCACGTCTAGATGATAGAGGATGAACTTCACCGCTAAGGATGAGTATTTCACAGACATTTTGATTTTTTAAAGGTAATAAAATATTCTCAGCTTCAGCTAACGTCATCCAAGGATGTGAACCAGGTTCAACACGGAAATTACAATAACTACATCTATTAAAACATTCATAAGTTGGAACAAGAGTATATGCAGGGCTGTAAGTAACGATTTTTTGGTTAAATGAGAGCATTTGGAATAAACCAGAAATATGTTTACAAAAAGATAAAGGCTGAAACCCTTACTATATCTAGGTTTTTTTATGCCATGAGAAAAATATTAAAAAATATTACGAAAACCCCTTTACAAATTGAAACAATAGACCTAATATAAATTCATGAGGTAGAAACACCTACCAAAACATACATAACTCAAACGCAATTATAAACACATGACCACAGCCATTCAACAGCGTTCAACCGCTAACGTCTGGGATCGCTTCTGCGAATGGATCACCAGCACCGAAAACCGTATTTACATCGGTTGGTTCGGAGTCTTGATGATTCCTACCCTGTTAGCTGCTACCACCTGCTTCATCATCGCTTTCATCGCTGCGCCTCCCGTTGACATCGACGGTATCCGTGAGCCAGTTGCAGGTTCTTTAATCTACGGAAACAACATCATCTCTGGTGCAGTTGTTCCTTCCTCTAACGCTATCGGCTTGCACTTCTACCCAATCTGGGAAGCAGCTTCCTTAGATGAGTGGTTGTACAACGGTGGTCCTTACCAATTGGTAATTTTCCACTTCTTAATCGGTGTAGCTTGCTACCTGGGTCGTGAATGGGAACTTTCTTACCGCTTAGGTATGCGTCCTTGGATTTGCGTAGCTTTCTCTGCACCTTTAGCAGCAGCTACCGCAGTATTCTTGATCTACCCAATCGGTCAAGGTTCATTCTCCGATGGTATGCCTTTGGGTATCTCCGGTACATTCAACTTCATGATTGTGTTCCAAGCTGAACACAACATCTTGATGCACCCCTTCCATATGTTAGGTGTAGCTGGTGTATTCGGTGGTTCCTTGTTCTCTGCAATGCACGGTTCACTCGTTACTTCTTCCTTGGTTCGGGAAACAACCGAAACCGAATCTCAAAACTACGGTTACAAATTCGGTCAAGAAGAAGAAACCTACAACATCGTTGCAGCACACGGTTACTTCGGTCGCTTGATTTTCCAATACGCTTCCTTCAACAACAGCCGTTCACTTCACTTCTTCTTGGCTGCATGGCCAGTAGTGGGAATCTGGTTCACCGCTTTAGGTGTCAGCACAATGGCTTTCAACTTGAACGGTTTCAACTTCAACCAATCAATCATTGATTCTCAAGGTCGTGTGATTGGTACATGGGCTGACGTAATCAACCGCGCTAACTTGGGTATGGAAGTAATGCACGAGCGCAACGCTCACAACTTCCCCTTAGACTTAGCTGCTGGTGATGTTGCTCCTGTTGCTATGACCGCTCCTGCTATCAACGGTTAATATTAAACTGGGTTTAATAAGCTTAGTTAAATAAAAGATACCCTCCAGAAATGGGGGGTATTTTTGTTTTTACATGACTGTCGAAATCAGGATTTACAGAATTTGAGAATGAACAGGATTTTATATCTTTATCGTTTAAATCATTTAAATGAAATAAAGAAATCTGGAAAGAGTCTTTGTAATTGTGTAGTCAGATATAAATAATTTTCCTCAGCATTTGGGCTAGAGGTGCAAGTCATGAAATCTCATCTACTCAAACCAAAACGTATTTTTTGGGCGAGTGTTTTTTTACCTGTCATTTTACTTTTTCCTGTTTCGGGTTGGGCTATAACCATACAAGAAGTCCCCAATCCCCGCAAAGATTCTGGTGGCTGGGTAACTGATATGGCAGATATCCTCAACGATAAAACAGAAGCCCAAATCAATCAGATGATTTCTGAATTGGAGACAAAAACAGGTAAAGAAATGGCAGTGGTAACTGTACCAACAACTAGTCCTGCTGCATCACCAAAAAGCTTTGCTACAGAATTGTTTAATTCTTGGGGAATCGGGAAGAAAGGACAGGACAATGGCGTATTATTTTTGATATCAGTAGGTGATCGCCGGGTAGAAATTGAAACTGGTTATGGTATCGAAGCCATTTTACCTGATGCCAAAGTCGGCAACATTATCAGTAGCCAAATTATCCCAGAATTTAAAAAAGGTGATTTTGCAAGTGGGACACTGGCGGGAACCAAGGCGCTGGTATTAGTTTTAGGATCTGATCCTGCTCAAGCCGCTACTCTATTCACCACAGAAGTTACGGCTAATAACTCCAGATGGGGAGTATTCGCTGGAGTAGTAGGGGGTGGGATATTGGCAGTAGGAAGTGTTATTTTTCTGCTGAAACGCCAGAAACGCTCTGTGGAAATTTTTCTCAAAAAAGAAGCAACTGAACCTAAAAAACAAGGAGATTATAGATTATTGCAGAGAAATTACAAATTTTTATGTGCTGATTGTGAACAGCCAATGACAAAAGTAGACGCAAGCATCATTGAACCATATCTCAGTAAAGAGCAAAAAACAGCACAAAAAATTAAGAGTGTCAAATTTGAGGGTTGGAAATGTCTCCATTGCGAGCAAGTACCAACTGGTAAGGGATTTAATTTAATTGGTTTTGACCCTAATTCATCTCGATTTCCAAAATGCCACGATTGTCAAGAATTTACTATAATTCACACGGAGAAAACTATTAAAAAACCGACGCAGCGATTTTCGGGAATCAAACAGATTATTGATAAATGCCATTGTTGTAATTATCACCAAGAAAGAGAGGAAAGAATTCCCCCTTTACCGCCCTCAAGCCGTGGTGGTGGTGGCGGTAGTAGCTGGAGTAGTTATAGCGGTGGTGGTAGCTGGAGTAGTTATAGCGGTGGCGGTAGTAGCGGTGGTGATTACGGTGGTGGTAGTAGCGGCGGCGGTGGTGCTGGTGGGAGTTGGTAAATATGAACAATCCAGAACAAAGAATTCCCGAAGAAATTGCGCCAGAGGTACTGGAGTTAGCTTCCCGCTATTATGCCAATCATAGCCAAGGTTATTCCTCTGCTGAGTTAGTAGCCGCAGGTCAGGAAGTTGATATCCCTGTGGAGTTTATTCAGCAAGCAATTCAAGATGTTAAAAAACGAGAACAGGAAAAACAAGCAGCAGAAAAACAGTCAGCCAAATTTCGTCAAAAACTCTTGATGACTGGCGCAGGTATAGTAGCAGCATTTGCTGTTTGGACTGGCTGGACTTACAACTCCATTCAAAATAGTAACTCCAAAGTACAAGCTGCTTGGGCGCAAGTGGAAAATCAACTCCAGCGTCGTGCTGATTTGATCCCCAAGGG